>JADLHU010000171.1 GCA_020848655.1 Novosphingobium sp. | reverse complement strand
CGGACAATTCCTGCCGGGAACAGCGCGGCACTGATCAGTCACCTTCGCAATCTTGAGTGCAAGGCCGCTGATCGTATCGGTGAACCTGCCGCCATTCGCCTGTGCTTCGAGATTGGATATGATGGCTTCTGGCTCGCAAGGCTACTGCGGTCGAACGACATCGATACCTATGTCCTGGATCCCGCCAGCTTCCTTGTGTCGCGGCGAGGCAGGCGCGCAAAAACCGACCGGATCGACGCTGAAGCAATGATCGGGATCCTCAAAGCCTATCTGGCTGGCGACAAAAGTGTGTGCCGTGTCGTGGACGTGCCCTCCCCCGAGGAGGAGGACGCACGCAGAGTAATGCGGGAGCGCGGCGATCTCGTGCACGAGCGCACCCGAATTATCTCTCGGATCAGGGGGCTACTTGCATTACAGGGCATACGATCTGTCAAAGCCATCAAGGGCGGTGACTGGTCAAAACAGCTCGACGACATGCGCACCGGCGATGGGCGGCCTTTGCCACCAAACCTTCGTCGACAAATTGAGCGCTGTTTCGAACGGCTCGCGTTGCTCAACGATCAGATCAAGGACATCGAGCGGGACCGCGCTGAAGTTGTGCTCCATGAGGAGTCTACCTTCCCATGCCGAGAGAAAGCGGTTCGCCTTGAGCAGCTGAAGGGCATTGGTCCGAACAGCGCGGCAATGTTGGTTGCAGAGGTTTTTTGCCGAAAGTTCGAAAGCCGACGACACGTCGCGGCCTTCCTTGGGTTAGCTCCGGCGCCCTTCGCCAGCGGCGACGTGTCGCGTGATCAGGGCATCAGCAAAGCCGGTAACCGAAGCACACGTGTGCAGATGGTGGAACTTGCCTGGTGTTGGTTGAAATATCAGCCAAGTAGCGAACTGACCGTTTGGTATCGCAACCGGTTCAAAGGCAACGGCGCTCGCGCGGCAAAGGTGGGGATCGTTGCGCTCGCCCGAAAATTGTTAATCGCGCTTTGGCGCTTTGTGGAGACCGGTCTGGTCCCTCAAGGTGCCGAGCTCCGCGCCGCCTGATGCTTATGTTGCAACAGGCTCGATAAGGCGACGCGGATTGGTGTGATGTGTGACCGGGAAAGTTGATGGCGCCTGAAAACGCCCAGTAGTAGTTTGGTCCGCATCCGCCTTTGCTCGATCCGGGGATGTGAATACGGATTATGGTACGCGGCTACGGCCGCGACCGGATACAAGTCTATGCACGGATAGTGCATCAGCTGACCTCGGAACGAATGAAGCCAATCCTTGAGCATTGCGTGTGGGGGCCCCCAGCCCGTCAACAGAAGGAACCGTTCAATGGGATCTTGACAAGGCCCGGATCATACAAATCTTCTATGTTCGATGACCGGAAGCTGCCCGCAATCTGGAACTTCGCTTCCCAGCCATTGGCCGGAAGCCATTCGCGAAACGCGCGCATATCTTCGCCCGTGTAAATCGCGGGCAAGGGATAGGCGATCCACCCGCTTTCAAACGCGCTGCTGAAATAGGCCTTGCTGCCGCCGGCCTGCAGGCCGAACTTTTCGCCCGCCGCAAGGATCGCCGCGCGCACCGCCGGGCCGGATTCGTATGGGCCGGACATTTCCACGCCCTTGTGCCCGGCCATCCCGTGACGGAGCGCGAGGACTTCGACTCCGGCAATGCGCACTTTTGCCGTGCGAAAGAACTTGATCTCGGGCGCGCCGCCTTCGACGACTGCGTCGAAGATCGCGCCCGCGTTGGGACCGTCCATGCCGAAGCGGAAGTTGGTGCGGCGCCCGGTCGGATTGTCCGACGTATTGTGATCACGCACCACGGTGACATCGTAGCCGCCGGTTTCGGCGTGAAAGTGCACCCAGTTCAACAGTGGCATGCCGCTGATCAGTTCGTACGTGTCATTGCCCAGATCATGCAGGACGCAATCGCCGATGACCTGGCCGCGCGCGTTGCATCCGACGAACTGCTTGGCCACGCCGGGCTTCAGGTTGGCCAGGCTGTTGATGCCAATCCGGTTCAGCAATGCGAAGGCGTCCGGGCCTTTCAGGAACAATTCGGGCATGTGATGCGACTGATCGAACAGAACCGCAGTTTCCCGCCAGGCCCTTTGTTCGGTCCGCCAGTTGGAAACCTCTACCGGAACGGGCGAGAGGCTGGACTGGCCGCGGCTGTGCGGGCCGGGTGTGTCATTATAAAGAAATTCTACAATATCCGGCAAGGAATCAAGGAGACCCTGTAGCGATTCGGCGGAACCCTGCCTGTCGGTTCCGGCCGCCGTGCGATTTTTATGCTGCTCCATAATTTTATCTCTCTTGCCATATTCTGGATCATAAGCCTGACCGGCGTGGCCGTAACAGGCGCAAATGCACCAGAGCCGATCGATATTCAGCCCTGACGGCCTGCAAATGGCGGCTTTGCGCGCTTCCGGTGCTTATGCACTGTCGGTACGCTGCGCTCCGGGGCGCGCAAATCCACCATTTTCATCACGTCAGTATCCGAATGCCGATCCGCCCTAGGGCCGCTTCGCCCGAAGCCTAACGCACACGTGTGCAATGTCAATCCCATACAGCCTTGGAGGCGCTCGGCCGATGCCTGCAACCCGACTGACAAATGGACAAGTGTTCATTGACATGCGCACACGTGTGCGTTATGTAGGGCGGCGTTCAAGCGCAAATCATATTATAACAATATCATGGGGTGGAGACCGGAAATGCTGAAAGCAGCGCTTTTAATCTCGTCGATTCTTTGCGGTTCCGTGCCGGTCATGGCGCAGTCCGTCTCTGCCGATCCTGCGCAGAATGCTGCGCCTTCGGGCGCGGCCGGCCTTGAAGACATAGTGGTTACGGCGCAGCGCCGCTCGCAAAATCTCCAGGACGTTCCCGTGGCCGTCGCGGCCGTGACTGGCACGCAACTGCAATCGGCGGGCGTGCGGGACATTGTTGATCTGAAACTGGCGGTGCCCACGCTCAACCTGACCAACAGCAACGGCTACCTCACGACCAGCTTGCGCGGGATCGGATCGAACGGTGTCGGCCCCGGCGTGGAGAACCCGATCGCCACCTATATCGATGGCGTCTACTATGCTTCGCCCGCAGCCTCGCTGCTGTCGCTGAACAATGTGGCGCAGGTGGAAGTGCTCAAAGGGCCGCAAGGAACCTTGTTCGGGCGCAACGCCACGGGTGGGCTGATCCAGGTCACCACGAAGACGCCATCTTCGACGACCGGCGGCCAATTCAATATCGGATACTCCAATTTCGATACGATCACGGCGAATGGCTATGTGACCGGCGGGATCTCGGGCATTCTGGCCGCCGATCTGGTGGTGCAGTACACGCATCAAGGTACGGGCTGGGGGCAGAACATCGCCTCTGGCAAGGATGTCTACAAGATCGATCACGACGTGGCGGTACGCTCGAAATGGCTGCTTACGCCCAGCGACGACACGACCATCACCCTGATCGGCGACTATGCCGATACCCACAACAGCATGAACCCCTTTGTCGTATTCCCCGGAACCATCAACGGCGTGGTGCCTGCCCGGGGGGCGGAGCCGGATCGTGGCTATGATTCCAACAGCGACTACCCGAATTTGGTGGATAGCTGGAGCGGCGGCGGCAGCATCAAATGGGAACAGAAACTGGACGAACTGTCGTTTATCAGCACAACGGCCTATCGCAAGTCGCGCTCCGATGTGAATTTTGACTATGACGTCACCGAACTGCCGCTGCGTGTCATCATCAGCCGGCAGCATGACAAACAGTTCAGCCAGGAATTTCAGCTTTCGTCCAAGTCCAGCGGCAAGTTCACGTGGGTGTTGGGTGCGTTCTATTTCAACGCCACATCCGATTTCCGGCCCTTTGACCTGATCCTGAACGATGCCGGCGTCAAGATCACCGTCAACGCCAAGCAGCGCACGCGTTCTTTGGCAGGTTATGCGCAGGGAACTTACGAGATCTTCCCGGACACCAATCTGACGCTTGGCGGCCGTTACACGTCCGACAAGCGCAACACATATGATGGCACGTTGGATGTATTCGTCATTCCGCTCAACCTGCAGCAGCCGACAGTCGTCGCGCCGGATCGCGAAAAGTCCTACAGCAAGTTCACGTTCCGGGCGAGCCTGGACCATCGCTTCTCCGACGCGGTGATGGCCTATGCCTCGTTCAACCGTGGCTTCAAGGGCGGCGGGTTCACCACCGCGCAGCCGGGGACCGACCCGTACCGCCCCGAAAGCATCGATGCGATCGAACTGGGCTTGAAGACCGATCTTCTCGACCGGCGCTTGCGCATCAATATCGCGGGCTTTCATTACGATTACAGCGATATCCAGATCCAGGTGCTGCGCGGTGGATCGATCGGGATCATCAATGGGCCAAGCGCCAAGATCTATGGCATCGACATGGATTTCCAGGCCATCGTGACGGACTCGCTGCGCTTGTCCGGCGGATTGGGGTGGACCCACTCACGCTTCGGTCGGTTCGTTGGCTGCCAGGTCGGCACGCCGATCGGGGGAACGCCGGTCAATGTCGCGGGCGATTGCAGTGGCAACCAGTTGCCGCTCGCATCGGATTGGCTCGGCAATCTGAACGCCGATTATACCGTCCCGCTGGCATCGGGTTCGCTCAATCTGAATGGCAACATTTATTACAACAACGGCTTCTTCCCGGAATCGGACAACATCGTGAAGCAGAAGGCCTATGCCCAGCTCGGCGCCTCGATCCGCTGGACGTCCGAGAACGAGCGACTTACGCTAAGCGCATTCGGCAAGAATCTGACGAACCGCCGGGTGATAAATTTTGAATCGACGACGGCGGATGGTTCGCATTCCGGCTTTTTCGCGGCCCCGCGAACCTATGGGATTTCCGCAGGGGTCAAATTCTAGGGACCGTGGCCATGGCGCGGGATGATCGGGAGGCAACATGACGCCGACAGAGATGGACGCCAACGCTTCCCTCCCGGTCATCCTGGTTCATGGTGCATCGCACGGCGCCTGGTGCTGGTATCGGATCGTGGCGAGCCTTCGCGGGGCGGGGGTCGATGCCCGCGCCATCGACCTTCCCGGTCACGGGATGGACCGCACCCCGTTGCCGGCGGTCACGCTGGACAGCTATGCCGACCGCGTGATCGAGGCTCTGGCGATGCGCGATCGGCCATCGCTGCTGGTCGCGCACAGCATGGGGGGCATCGTCGCAAGCACGGTTGCGGAACGGCGCCCCGATCTGGTTGCCGGTCTGGTCTACGTATCGGCTTTCCTTCTCTCGTCCGGCGAGACCATCGGTTCCTTTCAAAAAGGCTCCGGTCTCGTCTCGGATTTCTTCTCGATCGTCATTCCGGGGCGCGATGCCGGCACCGTGGCGGTCGCGCCCGGTCGGCGGCGCGAAATCCTCTATGCGCAGTCGCCCGATGCGGACGTGGAACTGGCGCGAATGCTGCTCGCCCCGCAGCCGCTCGCGCCACTGCAGGGGCCTGTCGTGACAAGCGCGGAACGCTTTGGAACCATACCCAAATTCTTCGTTCGCTGCTTGCAGGACCGCGTGATTACCCCGGAAATGCAGGATCGCATGTTATCGAAAACCCGGTGCGATCATGTTTTCGACATCGATACCGATCATTCACCCTTCTTTTCCCGAAGCGATGAATTGCATAAAGCGATCCTCGACGCTGCCGCTGCCACCGACGGCGCGCGCGCTATCGTGAAAGCCCCGACCGCCGCATGACCGATCCGATCCGCATTGCATTCCTCGATCGGGGCACGTTTCCCGCCTATGTCGATTTTCCGCGTCCCGCATTCCCGCACGAATGGCATGAATGGGCCGCGACGAGCCGGGACGAGGTCGTCGCGCGGCTTCAGGGCATGGAAATCGCGGTCGTGAACAAGGTGCCGATCACCGAAGCCGAACTGTCGCAATTGCCTGCCTTGCGTTTTATCGCGGTGACGGCCACCGGCACGGACAATATCGACGGGGAGGCCTGTCGACGGCGCGGCGTGACGGTGGCGAACGTCCAGGGATATGCGGCGGTTTCCGTGCCCGAACATGTCTTCGCGCTCATTCTGGCCTTGCGCCGCCAGATCGTGTCGTATCGCCGCGATGTGATCGACGGGCATTGGCAGACATCGCAGCAGTTCTGCCTGCTGGGAGAGCCGATCAGGGACTTGCGGGGGGCAACGCTCGGTATCGTGGGCCTTGGCGCGATCGGCCGCGAAGTCGCGCGGCTCGGCATGGCGTTCGGCATGCGCGTGGTGGCGACCGAGCGAGGAGATGCTGGCGATCTTGCCGTCGCAAGGCTGCCGTTGGACGAGTTGCTGGCGCAGAGCGATGTCGTCAGTCTGCACTGCCCGCTGACCGACAGCAGCCGCCATCTTCTTTCGGGGCCGCAATTCGCCATGATGCGTCGTGGCGCGATCGTCATCAACACCGCCAGGGGCGGGCTGATCGATGACAACGCCATGATCGCCGCGCTGCAGGCCGGAACGCTGGGCGGGATCGGCATCGACGTGCTGGACGTCGAGCCGCCCGGCGCGGGTCATGCGCTGTTGCGCTGGGCGGATGATCCGCGTGTCATCATCACCCCGCACGTCGCCTGGGCAAGCAACGGTGCCATGCGCGATCTCGCGGGGAAAGTGATCGAAGGCATCGAACGCTATGTCCGGCGCAAAGCCGGCGCATAGCGTTCGATGTCGAATGGTCCGGGGATCACGCCCGGCTTGAAGGAACGGCTGCCGGTTGGGGCAATACCGTTCCCCTTTGGCCGGGCAGCCCCCCGATCTTATTCTGCGATAAAGGTGTAGGCACAGACCTTGTTGCCCGCCGGATCACGCAGATAGGCGGCATAGGCGCCCGGCAGATGGCCGCGCGGACCAGGCGCGCCCTCGCACGTGCCGCCTGCCGAAAGGCCGGCCGCATGAAAGGCATCGACTTCGGCCGGGGTTGCCGCGGCAAAGCCGATGGTCACGCCGTTGCTGGACGGGGCTTCGCCATTGCCGGGCTTCAGCACGAGAAGGGCCGGCTTGTCCTTGCCGTACAGGACAACGGTTTCGCCAAAGGGGCCAAGGTTCTTGACGCCCAGCGGCGCGAGGGCCGCATCGTAGAAGGCGACCGAGCCGGGCAGGTCGGTCGCGCCCAGGGTGGCGTGCGAGAAGACGCCGTCGCCGGAAATAACAGCCATGATACTATTCCTTCTTTGCTGGTTCAGAAAATTACGACCGATCGAATAATCCTGCCGGCGCGCATCGGATCGAAGCTCTGGTTCATCGTGATCGCGCTGCCCCAGATCCCGTCCTCATGCCCTCATCGCGGTATGATCGCGCTCGTTCGATTATCGTGCGTGGTCTTTACCATTGCTCCGACACGGTGTTAATGGGCTGTTTTATAAAGACACTATTTCGTATGAGGGATAATATGTCGAAGTGGGATGGCATCGACGAGTTCATCGCGGTGGCGACGGCCAACTCGTTCACGCGCGCGGCGAAGGCGATCGGCATGTCGCCGGCCCATGTAAGCCGGGCCATCATCGCGCTGGAGCACCGTGTTCAGGCGCAACTCCTGCATCGCACCACGCGCACCGTGCAATTGACCGACACGGGGCGCGTGTTTTTCGAACGCTGCGAACGGATCGCGCAGGAACGGGATGAAGCGATCGCGCTGGTCGGGGAACAGGGCGAGCCGCAGGGCGAACTGCGCGTGACATGTTCGACCGCGATGGGAGAGCGGTTCGTCGCGCCCATCATTCGCCGTTTCGCCATGCCCTATCCGAAGCTCAAGGTCACGATCGAGTTGTCGAACAGGGTCATCGACCTGGTGGCGGAGGGATACGACCTTGCGGTGCGAACCGGACATGTCACCGATCCGCGCTTGATCGCCACCCGCGTCGCATCGCGGACGCTTTATACATGCGCCGCCCCCGGCTATCTTGCGTGCGCCGGTCGGCCGAAGGTCGTCAGCGATCTTGCCAGGCATGAATGCATCGCGGGAACGAGTGCGAACTGGCACTTTCGCGAGGACGGCCGGGATATCGGCTACCAGCCGAAGGGGCGTTACCGCTGCAACAGCGGCCATGCCGTGGTCGAGGCCAGCCTTGCCGGTCTGGGCATATGCCAATTGCCCGAATTCTATGTCCTGCCCTATCTGAAAGACGGCGTGCTGGAGCGCATCCTGGAAGACTTCGGCCCGGAATCCGAACCGATATGGGCGGTATATCCCCAGCGGCGCCATCTCCTGCCGAAAATCCAGAAAGTCATCGATTGCCTCAAGCAAGAACTCGCCACCGCGATAAGCCCGGACCGGGCGATGACACCGCCGTAAGGGAAAGGTGCGCTATCGGCCGGTGCCCGGCTGCGCACTTTGCCCCGCGCTCAATTCTGCAACGATCCATTCAAATTTATCATCTGGAATCGAACGCCGGCATCCGTCAGACAAGGCGGACGCCAGCAAGGCCACGATTTGCGCATGGCGGCCCAGGCCTCGCGCAACACCATAATGTCTCACGATATCGGTGCCGGAATTTTGCCACCTCCAGATTCGCAAGCATGTTCAAGAAGCCGGTCGACAGGAAAGGCGCGGTTCGAGGTGTTCGCCAATGATCTTGGCGGGCGCATGTTGCCGCTTGCCGTTGCCAATATCCTTGCGCTGTGGGCATCGCCGGTTCTGGCACAGGCCGCCGATCCAGGCACGGACGAGGACATCGTCGTCTTCGGGCGTTCGCTGCCGCAGATCGGCGTGGCGATTTCGGGTTCCCAAGGGGTGGTCGGCTACCGCGACTTCGAGGACCGGCCCCTGTCGCGGGTGGGAGAACTGGTCGAGAACGTGCCGGGCGTGATCGCCACGCAGCATTCGGGCACCGGCAAGGCCAACCAGTATTTCCTGCGCGGCTTCAATCTCGATCACGGCACCGATTTCGCCGCTTTCGTCGATGGCGCGCCGGTCAACCTGCGCACGCATGGCCATGGCCAGGGATACCTCGATCTCAATTTCCTGATCCCCGAACTGGTCGAGCGGATCGACTATCGCAAAGGCCCCTACTTTGCCGACGTCGGCGATTTCAGCGCCGCCGGCACCGTCCGCTTCAAGACCGTCGATGCGCTGCCGCATCCCTTTGCCGAGGCGACGGCGGGCAGCTATGGCTATTACCGCGCGCTTGCCGCCGGCAGCGTCGACACGGGTGCAGGCAACCTGCTCCTCGCGATAGACGGGACGCTGTCGAACGGACCGTGGCGGCTGGACGAGGATCTCGAAAAGATCAATGTCCTGGCCAAATACGGCGCGGCGCGCTGGAGCATCGGCCTGTCGGCCTATCACGCGAGCTGGAACGCGACCGATCAGGTGCCTGAAAGGGCCATCGCCAGCGGGCTGATCGACCGGCGCGGCACGATTGACCCGACGCTTGGCGGACGTACCACGCGCCTTGGCCTGACCGGGAATGGGCAGTTCGGCCAAACCGACCTCAACCTCTACGCCGTCCATTACGATTTCAGGCTGACTTCGAACTTCACCTATTTCCTGAACGACCCGGACCACGGCGATCAGTTCCAGCAGCGCGATCGCCGCAGCGTTTTGGGTGGTTCGTTCCGCACGCGCCTGAGCGAGGGGGCGATCGGCCTTGCGGCAGGCGGCGATGCGCGCTGGGACCATATCGGACGGATCGGCCTATACGCATCGGTGGCGGGCAAGGCGACCGTGCCGATCCGCACCGACTCCGTCGACGAATACAGCGGCGGCCTTTATATCGAGGGCCGCGCCGCGCTTGGCCCGCGCTTGCGGCTGACGCTGGGCTTGCGCGGCGATCTTTATGGCTACGACGTGCGGGCGCGAACGCTGCCGGCCAATTCCGGCACGGGATCGGATGCGATGTTCAGCCCGAAGGCGGCACTGGCCTGGCGCGCGACCGATCGCTTTGAATTCTATGCCAACTATGGCGAGACGTTCCATTCGAACGATGTGCGCGGTGCAACGATCCGCGTCGATCCGGTGACAGGCGACCGGGCCGAGCGTGTCGCGGCGCTGGTCAAGGCGCGCGGCGCGGAACTGGGCGTGCGCTTCGAAGCGTCCCGGTTCACCGCTTCGCTCGTCGCCTTCCGGCTCGATCTTGCTTCCGAGCTGGTCTTCGTTGGCGATGGCGGCAGCACCGAGCCGAACGACTGCACCCGGCGCCGTGGCGGCGAGGCGAACCTGTTCTGGCAGCCAACCGAGCGGCTGGCGATCGACGCCGCCGCCGCCATCACCCGCGCGCGCTTCCGCAAGGTCGCGCCCGGCGCAAACCACATTCCGGGTTCGGTTTCCGAAGTCGTCTCGGCGGGGGTCACCCTCGATCTTGGCGGTGGGGTGTCCGGCTCGCTGCGCCTTCGCCATTTCGGGGCGGCACCGCTGATCGAGAATGGCACGGTGCGATCCCGGCCGACCACGCTGGTCAATTTCGGCCTCTATTACGCCTCGGGGCCATTCAAGCTCGGTCTCGACGTGCTGAACCTGTTCGACGCCAGGGATGCCGACATCAGCTATTTCTACGCCTCGCGGCTGACCGGTGAACCGGCCGGCGGCGTCGAGGACCGGCATATTCATCCGGTCGAGCCACGCCAGGTCCGCGTCGCGCTCAAATACGCATTGTAAGCGCAACGCCGCAGGCGGTTGCGGCATTCCTTCGCCATTTCAGGATCTTCGGTGGCTTCAACGCCACCTGCGCCGCCGTCGCAGCGCAGCCACTGTGTGCATCCGGCGGAGAAATCGCGCTCATTTTTGCAACGGCTTGTTCGGAATATTCATGTCGACTGATACACGCGCTTAGTTCACATTAACTTCCATGCACACATCGCCGGGCAAAGCTGCCTAGGCGACAATCAATAATAATTGAGAGACTGAAAGGGGTCGGGCGGTCCAGAACCGTCGATCACCCTTGGTATTCGTGCGCGTATTTTTCAATCAGTTCAAATAGGGGTGGGCAAGTGAGCGATACAGGCCAGAATATTTTGAATACGGTACTTTGGGGAAATTCGGATAATACCTTGTTTCTGCCGAAGAAGGCAAGTCGCGGGAGCGGAAACGCAAGATCGCGCCGGCTGACCCGGGCTTCGCTCTCGACCGCGCTGTCGTTTCTGGCCTGCGCCGCCGCCACGGCCGCCCATGCCGACGAGCTTGACGACGAGCAGGCCACGACGGGCATTACGGTCGAAGGTCGCAAGTCGGCGAATGCCGCGACATCGGCCACGGGGCTGGACATATCGATCCTTGATACGCCGCGAACCGTTACCGCGATCGACGCTTCGCAATTGCGCGACCAGTCCATCGAATCTGTCCGCGACCTGTCCAAGGTCGTGCCCAGCGCCTATACGCAAACCCAGTTCGGCGGCGCGAATATTCCGGCGCTGCGCGGGCAAAGCGCCGAAATCTTCCAGAACGGCGTGCTCAGGACGCCGCGCTCGAACGGCCTGCCGCTGAGCTTCAACGCGGTCGAGGGGCTGGACGTGGTGAAAGGGCCGGCGGGCGTGGTCTATGGACCCACCGGCAACGTCGGCGGCTATGTCAACTTCGTCACCAAGAAGCCGTCGTTCGATGGCTTCAAGGCCACCGTGAACCTGAGCTATGGAAGCTGGGAGGACAAGCGCGCGCAAGTCGACGTCAGCGGGCCGCTCTCGGAAACCGTCGCCGTCCGCGTGGCTTATGAACGGGTCGATGCCGACAGCTATTATCGCTACGGCTTCATGGACAGCCACGATGTTTATGGTGCGATCAGCTTCAAGCCCAGCGACCGCCTGTCGCTGGATTTCAACGTCGAGTATTACCACGCCGATTTCGTCGAGAACACCGGCATCAACCGCCCGACGCAGGAACTGATCGACGACGGGCTCTACTATCAGGGGATCGGCGTCAGCCCCTTCGGCACGCCCAGCGATCCCCGCAACTTCGGCGCGGTCATCAACGTGACTGGCGTCGTCCCGATCAACCGGCGCTTTCAGCTCGTCGCGCCGGACGATTACGCGCAAGGATCGGATCTTGTCGCGCAGTTCGTCGGCACGTACCAGCTTGGCGATGGGCTGACGCTGATCAACCGGACCAGCTACGAAAGCTACAAGCAGCGCAAGGTCGAGAACGCCCAGCGTTACTACAACTACATCCCGAAATCGCACAACTTCCAGAGCCGGCTGGAACTGGTTGCGGACCTGGGCAAGCACAAGCTTATCGGCGGTGTCTCCTATCTTCGCTACAGCGTGAAGAGCTACTCCGATTTCTTCAATGAATACCTCAACGCCACCGACATCACCGCCGACCCGGCGACATATCCGATCACCAGCGTTTTCGGCGTGGTGCAGGTTCCCGGCCGCCCCGCCGGAGAATTCGCCGCCCCCGGCGCTGCCTATGGCAGCCCGCTCTATCCCTTCGCGATCGCCGGCACGAGGGACGAGGACAGTAACCAGATCGGCCTGTTCGGGCAGGGCATCTTCGAGCTTGCCGATGGCTTGTCGCTGCTCGTCGCGGGGCGCGTCGATCGTATCCACGAGGATCTGAAGGACCCGCTGCCGCCGCCGGGCTTGACCGCCGCGCGCGACACCGCGACCGAGTGGCTGAAATCCTTCAACGCCAGCGTGACCTTCAAGCCCAGCGCCGGCGCCACGTTCTATGCGACCGTGAACTACAACGAATCCGCGGTCGTCGGCGGCGGCGGCGGATTTGCGCCGTTCAGCGGAAAGGTGATCGACACCAACGCCTTCCATATCGACAACTACCTCTACGAAGCGGGCGCGAAGTTCTCGCTGCTCAACGAGAAGCTGTTCCTGACCACCGCGCTCTTCCACCAGCAGCGGTCCGAGACGAACTTCCTGGCACGAACCAACAAGGTTCGTGCGCGGGGCCTGGAATTGCAGGCGAGCTACCGCCCGAACGAGAATTTCTCCGCCACCGCGTCCTATGGCTTCCTCGATACGAAGCTGCTGAACGCGACCGTTTCGGCCTTTACCGGCGATGTGTACGATGCCTTCGCCGCGCCCTATGGCACGGGGCTGGGCAGTCCGAACTTCCGCCCGCTGCCGGTGGGGGACTACCGGGTGCCCGGTTATCCCAAGCACTTGCTCAACGCCTTCGCCAAGTACAAGTCAGACCTTGGCCTCGGCGCCAGCCTGGGCCTGGTGGTGACCGGTCCGATGTACACCTCCTACCTCCAGACCGTGAAGATCCCGTCGCAGCACCAGCTCGACGCGACGCTGTTCTACGAGAAAGACGAATGGGCGGTCTTCGCCGACTTCTTCAACATCACCGGACAGAAGAACTGGTCTGCGGGCGGCGGCGCCAACGGCAACGACCTTATCATCGCCGACCTGCCCTTCCACTTCCGTTTCGGCATTCGCCGTCAGTTCTGACGGCCCTCCCGCGCCGGGCGGGCAGCGCCTGATCCCAAAGAAAAAAGAGTCACGGTCATGTCCAAGATATCCAAGAAAATGGTTCTTCCGGGAGCATTGGTTCTTATCGCGGTCGGAGCGGCGGGGTTCTTCCTGCTGCGCCCCGATGCCGCGACGCAGGCAAAGTCGGGCGTGCCCGAGGCGAGCCGGGTCGCCGATCCCATCGCGTTCAGCGACGAAACGAAGATGCGGCAGAAACTGCTGCAGGTCGCGCTGGGCAATCTGCCCGCCGATCTGGTGATTCGCGGGCCGCGCGTTCTTAACGTCTTCTCGGGCCAGTGGGATGATGCGCAGGACATCGTCATCAGCGGCGGGCGCATCGCCTGGGTCGGTCCCACCGGCGGCTGGACGGGCAAGGCGACCAAGACTTTCGACGCCAGCGGCCTGTCCGCCGTTCCGGGCTTCGGCGAATCGCACAAGCATATCGAAAGCACCCAGCTTTCGCCCGAATACGAAGCCGCGCTGGTCATCCCCATGGGCAATACCTGGACGTCCGAAGGCTCGCACGAGTTTTCCAACGTCAACGGCGAACACGCGGTCGATTTCTGGACGATGCCCGAACGCCATGGCAGCCCGTTGAAGATCTTCACCGCCTTGGGTTCGGCCACCCCGCCATCCGCCTTCGAGATCGGCGGTGGGGCCTATGTCTACAAGGATATCGTCGACAGTATCCGCGCCAACCCTTCGGTGCAGGGGCTTGACGAGGTGATGGACTGGCCGGCGATCTCCCAGCCGACGCACCCCGGATACCAGCGCATCTGGGAACTGATGCAGGCCACGCGCGACACGCGCGGCGTCATCGATGGCCATGCCGCCGGACTGACCGATCCCGCGCGGATCAACGCCTTCGCCGCCGCCGGCATGGAAAGCGATCACGAAACCCGATCGGCCGAGGAAGCCTGGTTCAAGCTCCAGCGCGGCCTGTTCATGCAGATGCGCGACGACCTGATCGAGCGCGCGCTGCCGTACTTCGTCCAGAAGGGCCTCACCAACTGGTCCAACATCTCGCTCGTCACCGACGATCGCAACGTGGCCGACACGCTGAAGATCGGGACGATGAACCATCACATCCGGCTGGCCATCCAGATGGGCGTGCCCACTATCGCAGCCTATCAGATGGCGACGATCAATCCGGCCCGGCATGCGCACAAGGACGATATCGTCGGCTCGATCGCGCCGGGGCGTTATGCGGACGTGGTGCTGCTCAGTTCGGTGGACGACGTCGGCATCAAGTACGTCTTCGCCAACGGCAAGCTGGCCGCGCAGGACGGCAAGTACCTGCTGCCCATTCCCAAGATCGACTGGCCCGAATGGGCGACCGACACGATCAACATCGGCCGGGAAGTGACCGCGAAGGACTTCGAGATCCGCGCGCCCGATGGCAAGACCACCGTCACGGCGGCGCTTCAGGCACCGATGTACCGCGATCCCAAGCAGAAGACGACAACGCTTTCGGTGGTCGACGGCGTGGTGCAGAACGACCTCTCGCGCGAGATCATCAAGATCGCCATCGTCGATCGCTACACCGGCAAGGCGAACATCGGGAAGATGTTCTGGACCGGGCTGGGGCCGAAGACGCCGAACTCGGCGGTGGCCAGTTCGATCTCGCACGATCTGCACAACATCATCGTCGTGGGATCGAGCGACGAGGCGATGGCCACGGCGGTCAACGAAGTCGCCAGGCTGAAGGGCGGCGTCGTGCTTGTCGATCGCGGCAAGGTGACGGGCGAGATGCGGCTGGAGATCGGCGGGCTGATGACCAGCCGGCCCGTCAACGAGGCGGCGGCCAATCTCGAAAGCATGTGGGCCAAGGCCGATACGATGGAATGGATCGGCGCGCCGGGCTTTCCGAAAGGCGTGATCTTCGCGATGATCACGTGCAGCCCGTTCACTTGGCGGCTGGTCGCCCCTTATCCGGGCAATCCGTCGGGGCTGGTTCTCCTCCAGACCGGCGAGACGATGCCGGTGGTCTGGTAGCGGCCCTTTTGCCAACACCGATCACGAAGGCGAAACCGGTGACAAGGCGCCTGTGGACACGCGGCCTGCTGGCCCTGGTCATGCTCTGCGCGGCGCTGCTGGCCCTGGCGCCCGGCGCCGCGTTGGCCCATGTTGACAGCCCCACGCTGATACTCGTCCGGGAAGACAGCCCGGACGCGTTCAGCGTGAAGATCGACGTGGACCTGAGCCTGATCCTGGGGTCCTCGGCGGAATACTATGCCTTCGTCCGCCGCAATCCCGCCAACGACGACAAGGCGCTTCGCGCGCTCGCCGTGCGCGTCCAGGACCAGTTGCCGATCTTCGTCGGCTCGCGGCGGCTGGCGCTCGACTTCAAGTCGTTCAAGGGCGCGTCATGGGCCGAGAACGAGGACGTGGACACGACCTCGGCGGGCAAGCGGTCGACGTTCCTTTATACGGCGGCGATCCCGCGATCGACCGATCCCATGCGGGTCGAAGTGCCGGTCGCCGCGCCGATCGAATTTCCCATCGCCTTCACCGCGCAAGTGCCCGCCAAGGATATATCGATCACCCGCTGGCTGGTCACGGGGATGCGTGAAAGCGATGGGCTGGACTGGGTGAACAAGCCCCGCGATACCGCAGCCACAGACTTCGCGCGGGGCGATCCATCGCGATCGGACCAGCTTTTCGATCCCGATGCGCTGAGCTGGTGGAACATGTTCCGCGTCTATATCCAGCTTGGTTTCCGGCACATCGTTCCCGAAGGAACGGACCATATCCTGTTCGTGATCGGGCTGTATTTCCTGGGCGCGTCCTGGCGCTACATCCTGTCACAGACGACGATATTCACCGTCGCCCACGCGACCACGCTGTTCCTTTCGACTTACGGCATTTTCAGGCTGCCACCGCAATATGTGGAGCCGCTGATTGCCCTGTCGATCGCCGTCATCGGTTTCGAGAACATCTTCCGGCCGCGTCTGGGGGCGGTGCGGCTGGGCGCGGTCTTCGTGTTCGGACTGATCCACGGCCTCGGCTTCGCGGCGAGCCTCAGCGATGTGCCGTTCCCGAAGAACGACTTCATCATGGCCCTGCTCGGGTTCAACATCGGCGTCGACATCGGCCAGCTCGCCATCATCCTCGTCCTGTTCGTACTGCTGGGCTGGGCCAGGAACAAGCCGTGGTATCGCGCACGACTGGCGATCCCCGCCTCGCTGGCGATTGGCTCGGTCGGACTGATCTGGGCGGTCGAGCGCATCGTGCTGTACCAGCGGCTGCTGGGGCTGGACGGCTAGGTCGGATCAACGCTCAGGAAGTCTTGGCGCAATTGCCAATGAAATGCGTCATCCTGCACCAGGTTCAGCATGACGATGAGGCAGGAACCGGACTTCGGTTCCATCATGCCAGACGCGCAAAACCGATGCCGGGCGGCGGGACGAGGCGTATGCCCATCGTCCCGCCACACCCGGCCAGAGCGCATCAGGGCAATTTTGCGATCATCAGGCTGACTGCCGGTTCGCCGCTGGCGGCAACCTGAAGCAGGTGCCGGCCGGGCTTCAGATCATAGTCGACCATCTTGGCAAGCGTGGTGCACGCCGGCCCATGGGCATGCGCCACCGATGGTAGCGCGGCCTTGCCTTCGACGACATCGATCCAGCCGCGCGTGCTGAGAGAGACACGATAGCGGCCGCCCTCCGCCACATCGACGGTGAACAATCCGCCGAAGCTGACCGCGCTGCCCGGCTTCTGCGGGGCCACGGCATAGCGGACGCGGGGCGTCGGCAGCAGCGCCGCGTCTACGGCCTGGCCGGGCACGAGCAGGGCGGTGCTGGCGGCATCCGGCTCCGCGGCTGCGGTTCGTGTGCCATGCGGTTCGCCCCAACCGGCCGCGGATGGGGGCAGGGCGCCCACGGACGCACAGGCAGGCGCCGCATGTCCGTGCGACGTCGCTTCCTGCGCGGCGGCCGGCAATGGCCCCAGCAATGCTGCGCCCGCGAATAAATGGATAACGGCCGTACGAATCATGCTTGCGCCTCCTTTTTGCTCATGGTCTATATACGGATGGATATAGCGACTCGCCAAGAGCAAAAGCGCCGGCGGGGAAATGTGAGGGAAATCCATGAAAAACCGTGCTTTTGTGGCAGGCCCCCTGTGGCTTGCCGGCAGTGCGCTATCCGTTGTGGCGCACGCGGAAGATACCTCGGCGGCGGCTGACGCCACGTTCACGCTGGGTGAGATCGTCGTCGTTGCGCCGCATCATCCCGACGTCGAAATCACCGGCAGTACGCTCACGGCGGAAGCAGTCTATCCCACATTCTCCAAGTAAGTCGCTGATTTCGCTGTCGTAATCGTGATATTTCGCATATAAATCATGGCGTTGACGGCTGCGAGGGGCGCGTTTCATGGATCACCTGGAGGGTGCGGGCTTGGCG
>JADLHU010000170.1 GCA_020848655.1 Novosphingobium sp. | reverse complement strand
GGCCTCGCTGACCTTGGCGGCCAGCTCGCCGCCGGCGGCCCCTGCTTTGCTCTGTTTCTTCGCCGGCATTGCGTCTCTCCGTTTGTTCTCGGCCAACGTGGCCACCTTGGCGGCCACGGTATCAACTGAGAACGGCGGAGCAATAGTCGGCCACGGTAGCGGCGGGATGCTCCTGCTGCGGGCGGCGTAAAAGTCGTCCACTTTTGCCCTTTCTGGCGACAGTGAGGGTGCGAGGATTTTCACCGTGGACTTGTATCGCAAGGTTCGACTTGCCTGCGTCGAGGGGATGAGCCAGCGCGAGGCGGCGCGTCACTTCGGGATTTCACGCGACAGCGTGCAGAAGATGTTGGCGTATTCAGTTCCGCCAGGCTACCGCCGAAAGGCGCCGATCAAGCGCCCGAAGCTGGATGGTTTTACCGATGCCATCGACGCCTGGCTCGAAGGGGATCGCGGTGTCCCGCGCAAGCAGCGGCACACCGCCAAGCGTGTGTTTGATCGGCTGCGGGAGGAACACGGCTTTACCGGCGGCTACACGATCGTGAAGGATTACATTCGCGAGCATGACCGGCGTGGTCGCGAGATGTTCGTGCCGTTGGCCCATGCGCCGGGGCATGCCCAGGCTGACTTCGGCGAGGCGATGGTCATCATTGATGGCATCGAGCGGAAGGCGCATTTCTTCGCCTTCGACCTGCCGCACAGCGATGCCTGTTACATCCGGGCCTATCCGGCAGCAACCTCTGAGGCCTGGGTCGACGGGCATGTTCACGCGTTCGGCTTCTTCGGTCGGGTGCCGGTGTCGGTGCTCTACGACAACGACAGGTGCCTGGTGGCACAGATCCTTCCGGACGGCACCCGCAAGCGGGCCAGGCTGTTCAGCGGGTTCCTGTCACATTACCTGCTCCGTGACCGCTATGGCCGCCCCGGCAAGGGCAATGACAAAGGCAGCGTCGAGGGGCTGGTCGGCTATGCCCGGCGCAACTTCATGGTGCCGGTGCCGCGCTTCCCCTCTTGGGAGGCCTTCAACGCCTCGCTGGAAGAACAATGCCGCAAGCGTCAGGGCGATGTTCTGCGCGGCCACACGGAGGCGATCGGCGCGCGCCTTGCCCGGGACCTCGAGGTGATGGCGGAGCTGCCGCCAGCCCCTTTCGATGCCTGCGATCAGGCGAGCGGGCGAGTCACCTCGCAGGCGCTGGTGCGCTACAAGACCAACGACTATTCGGTGCCGGTCGCTTACGGCCACCGCGATGTCTGGCTGCGCGGCTATGTCGACGAGGTGGCGATTGGCTGCGGCGGCGATCTCATCGCCCGTCATCCGCGCAGCTATGAGCGCGAGGATGTCGTCTTCGATCCGGTCCACTACCTCCCGCTGATCGAGAAGAAGATCAACGCGCTCGACCAGGCCGCGCCGCTGACGGGCTGGGAGCTGCCGCCCGAGTTCGCAACCCTGCGCCGCCTGATGGAGGCGCGCATGCTCAAGGCGGGGCGGCGTGAGTTCGTTCAGGTCCTGCGCCTGCTGGAGGCCTTCGAGGTCGACGATCTGCATGCCGCCGTGAAGACGGCCCTGCGCATGGGGGTCATCGGCTTCGACGCCATCAAGCACTTGGTGCTGTGTCAGGTTGAGAAGCGCCCGCCAAAACTCGACCTCGACGTTTATCCCTACCTGCCACGGGCCGAGGTCGGAAAGACCTCGGCGGCCAGCTACATGTGCCTGATCTCGGAGGAGACCCGATGACCGACGCCCCCGATCTCTTGCTCGCCCATCATCTGAAGGCGCTCAAGCTGCCGACCTTCCTGAGGGATTACGATAAGCTCGCGCGCCAGTGCGCCGCGGAGGGGCAGGACCACGTCCGCTTCCTGGCGCGCCTGGTTGAGTTGGAACTGATCGACCGCGAACGGCGGATGGTCGAGCGCCGCATCAAGGCGGCGAAGTTCCCAGCCACGAAGAGCCTCGACAGCTTCGACTTCAAGGCGATCCCCAAGCTCAACAAGATGCAGGTGCTGGAACTCGCCCGAGGGGAATGGATCGAGCGGCGCGAGAATGTCATCGCCCTCGGCCCGAGCGGCACCGGCAAGACCCATATCGCCCTGGGTCTGGGGCTGGCAGCCTGCCAGAAGGGTCTTTCCGTCGGCTTCACCACCGCCGCCACATTGGTCCATGAGTTGATGGAGGCCCGCGACGAGCGCCGCCTGCTACGCCTGCAAAAACAGATGGTCGGATACAAGCTCCTGATCATAGACGAACTGGGCTTCGTGCCGCTGAGCAAGACCGGCGCCGAGCTCCTGTTCGAACTGATCTCGCAGCGCTACGAGCGGGGCGCCACCATGATCACCAGCAATCTGCCCTTCGACGAATGGACCGAGACCTTCGGCTCCGAGCGCCTGACCGGCGCTCTGCTCGACCGGCTAACCCACCATGTCCACATCCTCGAGATGAACGGCGACAGCTATCGGCTCGCACAGAGCCGCGCGCGCAAGTCCGCCGACACCGCCTGATCCAGCCGATAAAGGCTTGGCCCTAACAGGCCAAGGCGGC
>JADLHU010000169.1 GCA_020848655.1 Novosphingobium sp. | reverse complement strand
GACTATCGCTACTTCCCCGATCCCGACCTGTTGCCGCTGGTGCTGGACGATGCCTTCCTGGCCGATTGCCGCGCCAGCCTGCCCGAACTGCCCGATGCCAAGCGCCACCGCTATGAAAACGGGCTGGGTCTTTCGCCCTACAACGCCGGGGTGCTGACCGCCGAGGTCGAAACCGCGCGCTGGTTCGAGGCGTTGCTGGCCGAAAGTGCCGCCAAGCAGGGCAAGACCGATGCCGACGTGGCCAAGCAGGCGGCGAACTGGCTGATGTCGGAACTGTTCGGGGCGCTCAACCGCCTGGGACGCGGCCTTGAGGATTCGCCGGTCAGCCCGTCGCAGGCGGCGGAACTGCTGGCGCTGGTCGCCGATGGCACGATTTCCAACACCATTTCCAAGCAGGTGTTCGAAAAGATGCTCGAATCGGGAGACGGCGCCGCCGCCATCGTCGAGCGCGAGGGCCTCAAGCAGACCTCGGATACCGGTGCCATCGATGCCGCGATCGCAAAGATCCTGGCCGACAATGCCGACAAGGTGGAACAGTACAAGGGCGGCAAGGAAGCGCTGTTCGGCTTCTTCGTCGGCCAGACGATGAAGGCGATGCAGGGCAAGGCCAACCCGCAGCTCGTCAACGAACTCTTGAAGAAGGCTCTGGGCTGATCGGGTGCGGCTTGATCCGCGCCAGGTGCGTCTAGACCCCGTCTAGGTGCGCCTTGCGCTGGCGCTTTTCCCAGGCAAGGATATCGCGCCGCGCCCAGGCCAGCAGCCACACTTGCGGCCGGTATTCGCCGCGTTTGTGCAGCGCGGCGCGCGTCGGCGCGAAGCGCAGCGCATCTGCCGTGGCGGCAGAATTTTCGCCTATTCGCAACAACTTGGCTCCCGCATTTTCGGGATGGTAGCCGATGAATGCCAGCTCCGGGCTGATCCGCGCCAGCGCGGGATCGTGCCACCAACTGCTGCTGACAACGCCCCGGATCGCCGGATCGCGCGCCATCTGCCGCGCCAGCCGCAGATAGAGCGTGACATAACCCGCTGCGTCGAAATCGCCGATCAGGCGGCGGTCGAAATGGACTTCGTAGAACGGCTTGAACCCGCCCGCGCGGCCGAGGAAGAAGGCGAGGCCAGGCAGCACCTGCGCGATGCCGCCGCCCAGCAGCGTGCGCCGTCCGACGCCCGAATGCAGGTCGACCAGTTCGACCCCGGCGGGCACCAGCTTGCCCCGGCAAACCGCGAAATCCTTTGCGAACAGATCGTTGCCGTGGCGATAGAAGCCCTTGCGCGGTGACGTCATGGCGCCCACGATCCGCGCAAGATGCGCAGCCCGCAGGGCGGCAAGCTCGGCCGTCAGCCGCGTCGGCGTGGCCCATGCCCGCTCGACAAGGGTAAGTATGGCCAGCCGCTGGTAGGCTTCCAGCGCGTCTGCTCCCACGCGCGCGGCGATCGCATCGCAAATCCGGCGCGCGGCGGCCGGTACGTGGTGATAGGGTGCGGCGGGCGGCAACGCGTCGAAAGCGGCAAGATAATGCGCGACAGCATGATCGTGCAGCAGGCCGGGCGCGGCCCGCCCCAGTTCAGCTTCGATCTGCGCGCGCAATTCGGCGGTCTGGCGTGCAGTTCCGTCTGTAAGCGGCGGTTTCAGCGCGTTTCCTTTGGCCCCGGTTCGATCCGGGCCAACCGATAGCGGCAGCGATCCGCCGGGCCAATGCAACGGCGCGTAATTTAGTGTGAAGCAGGCCGGTGGCCGCCCGCCCCGATCAGGTGCGGCCGCCTAGCCGACGCGCGTTCCCTTGATCGCCATCGCGCCGAAGGCCGCCGTCCTGATCTGGCCTTCGAGCACGTCGCCATCGACGGTGGCTTCGCAATCGAGCGACATCGGCATGGGCACTTTCATGTCCATCTTCCAGGCCAGGCGATTGCCGGTCACGGTGCCGCCGGTGATCGCCATGCTGCCCATCAACGGGTTGGCGACAGTGCCCGAAAACGTGTCGCCGTTGACGGCGATGGTCAGCGTGCCGTTCTGATCGCCCAGCGGGGTCTTTGTCGTGATCTCGTAAGTCCCGGCAACGGTCATGGCATTCTCTCCTGTTATTGTTGCGGGTGGTTCACTTCGCTGCGCTGTCAACGGGTGGTGCGATCTCCACCGGAAGGCCCAGGCCCTTGAGCTGTGGTTCCACCACCTTGCGATCACCCACCACCACGAACGTCAGCCCCTGGGGGCTGAGCCAGGTGCGCGCGGCGGCATCGAGCGCCTTGGCGTCTATCGCGCGATAGCGGCTGGGAAGCGTGGCGTAATAGCTGTCGGGCCGGCCGAGCAACTGGTTGGAAAGAATCGCGCTCAGCACGTCGGAATTGCTTTCGAAGCGGTTGGGCAGGGCGCGGATATTGCCATCGGTGACGCGGTTGAGTTCTTCCGCATCGACGGGCTTTTGCCCCAGGAAGGCCTTGATATCCGAAAGGATCGCGCGGATCGATGCGCCCGTCTTGTCAGCCTGTACCGGCGCGGCCAGCGCGAAGCTGCGCGGCCCGGCCGGGCTGCGCACGCTGCTGTAGACGCCATAGCTCCACCCCTTGTCCTCGCGCAGATCGAGGTTGAGGCGCGACAGGAAGCCGCCGCCCAGCACTTCGTTGGCGAGGTCCAGCGCTTCGAGATCGGGGGTGCGCCCCGTTACCGGCAGCACGCGCCCGGCCAGGATCACCGATTGCGGCGAATTGGGCCGGTCGATCAGCACGATGCGCGGGCGCGGCGCGGGCACCGGGGCGGCCAGATCCTTGACCGGCCGGGGCGTGGCCGGCGCCTGCCACTGGCCGAAGGCGGCTTCGAGCAGCGGCATGAGTTCGGCCATGGTCACGTTACCGGTCACGGTGATGCGGGCCAGGTCGGGGCGCAGCCACTTGTCATGCGCGGCGCGCAAGTCCGCCGGGGTCAGCGCGGCGAGCGAGGCGGCATCGCCCAGCCCATCGGCGGGCTGGCCATAAGGATGCGCGCCGAACAGCACTTTGGCCAGTTCGCGCGTTCCCAGCGCGCGCGGGGTGGACAGCGTCTGCGCCAGTTCGGCCAGTTGCTGGTCCTTCACGCGCGCCACTTCGCCGGGCGCGAAGGCGGGATTGCGCGCGACATCGGCCATCAGCGCCAGCGAAGGCGCGAGATTGGCGGTCAGCGTGGACAGCGTGATGCTGCTGGTATCCAGCCCGCCGCCGGTGCCGATGCTCGCGCCCAGGCGCTCCTGCTGCTCGGCGATCTCGGTGGCGTCGCGGGTCGTCGTGCCTTCGTCGAGCATTTCCAGCATCAGCGACTGGGTGCCCGGCTTGTCGAGCGCATCGGCCGAAAAGCCTGCGTCGAAGCCCAGGTTGATGATGACCTTGGGCACTGCGGTGCGGCGGGCCAACGCCACGGGAATGCCGTTCGACAGCGTGGCGCGTTCGATCGCGGGGAAGGCGAGATCGGCCACGGGCAGGATCGGCGGCGCAGTGCGGCGGGGTGATGGGGCCAGCGGCGCGGCAGGCCGCTTCGCATCGGGTTTGGGGGTGGGGGTGGTCGCCTCGTCGCCCCAGCCGCCCATCGCGGCGCCATCCTCGGTGCGCTCTCCCGGCACGATCGCCAGCGCGAAGACCGGGCGCGTCAGCCAGCGTTGGAGCGCGGCGCGCACGTCGGCCGGGGTGAGCGCGGCGATGCGGGCCAGGTCTTCCTTGTACTTGGCCGGATTGCCCGAATAGAGTTGCCCTTCGGCCAGTGTCGCGCCCTTGCCCGAAAAGCCGCCCACTTCCTCGAGCGCGCCGATCTGGCCCGAAAGCGTGGAGGTGGCGGCGCGGCGCAATTCGTCCTCGGTCGGTCCTTCGGCCACGAACTGCGCGATGATCTGGTCGAAGCGTGCTTCCGCCTTCGCGCGATCGACGCCCGGCTTCACGTCCATCGTCGCTTCCAGAAAGCTGACCTGTTCGAAAGTCTGCGCGCTGGCGGTGACGGCGACGGCCAGTTGCTCGCCGCGCACCAGCGCGTTGTCGAGCCGCGAACTGGCAAGCCCGCCCAGGATATGCAGCCCGATCTGCAAGGCCGGGCTGTCCGCCGCGTTGAGGCCGGGGCCGCTCCAGTGCCGGGTCACGCGGGTGACGGGCACCTGATCGGCCATCTCGCGGCGGGCGGGGGCGGCAAGGGTGACGGGATCGGCGGCGACGGGGCGCACTTCCGGCCCGCGCGGGATGGCGCCGAACCACTTTTCCACCAGCGGCCGGGCCGTGGCGGCATCGACATCGCCGGCCAGCACGAGGACCGCGTTGTTCGGGCCATAATGATCGCGAAACCACTGGCGCACATCGCCCAGCGTGGCGGCATCGAGATCGGCCATCGATCCGATCGTGGCATGGCGATAGGGATGGCCGACCGGGAACAGGCCTTCGCCAACGGCATAGTCGACCAGCCCGTAAGGCTCGTTATCGCCCTGCCGCTTCTCGTTCTGGACAACGCCCCGCTGCTTGTCGAGCTTGTCCTGCGTCACCGCGCCCAGCAAGTGGCCCATGCGGTCGCTTTCCATGAACAGCGCCAGGTCGAGCGCGCCCTTGGGCACCGTTTCCACGTAATTGGTGCGATCATACCAGGTGGAGCCGTTGGTCGGCGTGGAGCCGGCGGCTTCTAGCGGCTTGTCGAAGCTGGGCACGTTCTGCGATCCGCCGAAGAACAAATGCTCGTAAAGGTGGGCGAAGCCGGTGCGCCCGCGCGGTTCGTGCTTCGATCCGATGCGGTAGTACAGCGTCACGCCCACGATCGGCGCCTTGCGATCGGTGTGGACGATCGTGGTCAGCCCGTTGGGCAGCGTGAACGTCTCGTAAGGGATGTCCACCGCGCGGACCAATGCCGCGAGCGGCGCGGGCTGGGGCGCGGCGACGGGCGGTGCGGCGGCCGGAGCGCTGGCGACCGGCGGCGTGGGCTGCGCGGCGCAGGCGGTGAGGGCAAGGGCGAGGAGCGAAGCGGAAAGGAAACGGCGCATGTAGCGTTTCCTAGCGTGGTTGCGCCCGGTGTCGAGCAATCCTTGATCCCAGGACGTTTGATCAAAGCGGCCATGTGTGGGAGTTCTCGTCGATCAGGGATGAGGAGGAACCATATGTCGGAAATCGATCGCAACTGGACGCGGCGCGCGGTTCTGGCCGGGGCGGGATGCGCATCGTTGGCGCTGCTGCCGGGCGGGCCGGCGCGGGCGGCCAATCTGGGCGCCACGCTGACCGGCTTGCTGGGCCGGGCTTCGGACAGCGCGCTGGATCAGCTTTCCCAGCCGGGCGCATTCTATAACGATCCCGCCGTGCGCATCGCCCTGCCGCTGGTTGGGCGCAGTGCCGGGGGGGCGCTGGATTCGCTGCTCAATGTCGGCCAGCAGTTCGGGTTGACCAACAATATCACGCGCAAGCTCAACGATGCGGCCGGGCTGGCCGCGCGCGCGGCGAAGCCGGTGTTCCGCACGGCCATTTCCAGGCTGACGCTGGCCGATGTGCCGGGCATCGCCACGCAAGCCGATGGGGCGACGCAGTATCTGCAGCGCAGCGCCGGCGCCGAACTGAAGGACAAGCTGCGCCCGCTGGTCGATGCCGCGCTGTTGCAGGTCGGCGCCTATCGCCAGGTCGATCGGCTGGCGCGCACGTCCAGCCTGATCCGCGCCGCCGGGATCACACGCGAAAAGCTGGGCGATTCGGTGAGCACGCAGGCGCTGGGCGGGATATTCCGCTATATTGGGGCCGAGGAAGGCAAGCTGCGCGCCGATCCGCTGGGCAGCGCGGACGGGCTGCTGAAGGGTCTGCTGGGCAACTGACGCGGCGGTGGAAAGGCCGGGCGCGCGGGCTTCCGGGTAAACCCCTATAAAACCTGTCGACGGCATTGCCTATCTAGGGTGCGAACGAGCGAGACAATTCGGGAGCGCGGGGGTTGTGTTGCACTATAGCAACACTATCTCTGCCCTGACAGGAGGCTTTGCCACACATGAATCTCGAAAAATTCACCGATCGCGCCAAGGGTTTTCTGCAAGCCGCCCAGACGGTTGCAATCCGGCTCAATCACCAGCGCATCAGCCCCGAGCATGTCCTCAAGGCGCTGCTCGAGGACAAGGAAGGCATGGCCGCCGGGCTGATCCAGCGCGCCGGCGGCAATCCGCAGTTCGCCGTGCAGGAAGTTGACAAGGCGCTGGCCAAGGTGCCGGCCGTGTCGGGCGGGGGCGCGCAGGCCGCGCCGGGGCTGGACAACGATGCGGTGCGCATCCTCGATCAGGCCGAGCAGATCGCGCAGAAATCGGGCGACAGCTATGTCACGGTCGAGCGTATGCTCGTCGCGCTGACTCTCGCCGGAACCACGCCGGCGGGGCAGGCGCTGAAGGCGGCGAACGTCACCCCGCAGGCGCTGGAAGCGGCGATCACCGAACTGCGCGGCGGCCGCACGGCGGACAGCGCCTCGGCCGAGGAAAGCTATGAAGCGCTCAAGAAATACGCCCGCGACCTGACCGAGGCGGCGCGCGACGGCAAGCTCGATCCGGTGATCGGTCGTGACGAGGAAATCCGCCGCACCGTGCAGATCCTGGCCCGCCGCACCAAGAACAATCCCGCGCTGATCGGCGAACCCGGCGTCGGCAAGACCGCGATCGCCGAAGGCCTGGCGCTGCGCATCGCCAATGGCGACGTGCCCGACAGCCTCAAGGGCCGCCGGCTGATGGCGCTCGACATGGGCAGCCTGATCGCCGGCGCCAAGTATCGCGGCGAGTTCGAGGAACGGCTGAAATCCGTGCTCGACGAAGTGAAAGGCGCGGAAGGGGAAATCATCCTCTTCATCGACGAGATGCACACGCTGATCGGCGCGGGCAAGGGCGAAGGCGCGATGGATGCGTCCAACCTGCTCAAGCCGGCGCTCGCGCGCG
>JADLHU010000168.1 GCA_020848655.1 Novosphingobium sp. | reverse complement strand
CGGACGTGTCGCCGAGGCCGACGGTATTGGCGGTGGCGAAGAGGCGGAAGCACGGATGCGGCCGGATCACGCGGTTCTGGTCGAGCAGCGTCAGCTTGCCTTCGGTTTCCAGTACGCGCTGGATCACGAACATCACATCCGGACGGCCGGCATCGTACTCGTCGAAGACCAGCGCGGTCGGCGTCTGGAGCGCCCAGGGCAGCAGGCCTTCGCGGAATTCGGTCACCTGCAAGCCATCGCGCAGCACGATGGCATCGCGCCCGATCAGGTCGATCCGGCTGATGTGCGCATCGAGGTTGATGCGGATGCACGGCCATTTCAGCCGCGCCGCCACTTGTTCGATGTGAGTCGACTTGCCGGTGCCGTGATAGCCCTGCACCATGACGCGGCGGTTGAACGCAAAGCCCGCCAGGATCGCCAGCGTGGTGTCCGGGTCGAACACGTAAGTATCGTCGCGATCGGGCACGCGCTCGTCCGCTTCGGAGAACGCCGGCACTTTCATGTCGATATCGATGCCGAAAGTCTCGCGCACGTCGATCTCGATGTCGGGCGCGGAGAGGACCGTGGTTGAACGGCTGTCGGGCTGAAGGTTCGGAATGTCAGTCATCGCCGCGCATCGCTATACGCGCGGACGCTGCGCTGCAACCGGGTTTGCATCGCGAAGGCGACTTCAGCCCACCTTATCGGGCAGGATGAAGCAATCGAGGAAGCGCCACGCCGCCTTGGCATCGCCTTCCACGACCAGTCCCGCCCCCGCAAGATCGGCAAACGGCACTTTGCCATAGGCCGCCGCCGCGATCGGCATGGCGAGCGGAGCGGTGATGACGAAAGCGCCTTGGCCTGGATCACCGCGCTCCGCCACCAGCCGGCCATCGGCCACGGCCACGCGGAACCGTTCCGCCCCAATGCGGATCGCGCCGGACGTGGCCAGCCCCCCTGCCCGCCGGGCATCGAACATCGTGCGAAAGCTCAGGATCAGCGATGCCGGCGACAGCGGCAGCATGGGATCGTGATCGGGCGATGTCGCCGCCCAGCGGCCCAGTTCCAGGATCGCGCGCTCGGCCAGCGCGCCCCATTCGGTCAGTTCATAGACTTGCGCGGCGGCGGGTGGCGGCAACTGGCGGCGGCGCACGATCTTCGCCTGCTCCAGCCCGTCCAGCCGCTCGGTCAGCACTTTGGCGCTGATTCCGGGCAGGCCGGCGCGCAGATCGGAAAAACGCCGCCCGCCCAGCATCAGTTCGCGAACGATCAGCAAGGACCAGCGTTCTCCCACCAGTTCCAGAGCGAAGGCCGTGCCGCAGGCATCGCCATACCATCTGCCGTGGCGATTGCCGCGATGCTCCCGTGGATCGGCCTTGGTGCTTGCCCCCGTTTTGGTTTCTTTTTGTAACTTCATGGTTGCCTTTTGTAACTCTGAACGCCACGGTCCTGCAAGAACGATTCGATACCCGGGAGAATGACAATGACCTATATCGAAGGTTTCGTGATCGCCGTGCCCACCGCCAACAAGGACAAGTTCATCGCCCACGCCCGCCTGGGCGACGCGGTGTTCATCGATCATGGCGCCACGCGCGTGGTCGAATGCTGGCAGGCCAATGTTTCGAAGGGAAAGACCACCGATTTCTTCGGCGCGGTCGACGCGAAGGACGATGAAGCCGTGGTGTTCAGTTGGATCGAATGGCCCAGCAAGGACGCGCGGCAGGCGATGTCCGGCCGGATGGACCAGATCATGCGCACCGACGATCGCTTCAACCCCGAAAAGAACCCCATGCCCTTCGATGGCGCGCGCATGATCCATGGCGGCTTCACGCCGATCGTCGAACGGGGAGAGCCGGCTCCGGGCGCCTATGTGCAAGGCTTCATCGTGCCGGCGCCCGCGGCGAAGCGCGACGCCTATCGCGCGATGGCCGAACAGGCGTGGGACATGTTCCGCGAATATGGCGCGCTGCGCGTGATCGAAGCCTGGCAGGACGACGTGCCCGAAGGCCGCCACACCGATTTCTTCCGCGCGGTAAAAGCCGAACCGGGGGAGCATGTGGTGTTCGCGCTGATGGAATGGCCATCGCGCGAAGTCTGCGATGAAGCCGCCGCCAAAATGCAGGCCGACGAACGGATGCAACCCCCGGCCGAAACGGATATGCCTTTCGATGGCAAGCGCATGGTCTGGGGCGGCTTTGAACGAATCGTCGAACTAACCCGCTGAACCCTGGGAGACACACCATGACCAAGCCCGCCGGACGCTTCATCTGGTACGAACTGATGACCACCGATCCCCAAGGCGCCGCCGACTTCTACGAAGCCGTGGTCGGCTGGACGATCGTGGGGCAGACCGAACCGGGCGCGCCGGTGGACTATCGCCACATCGTGCGCGCCGATGGCGGGCACAACGGCGGGATGCTGGTGCTGACCGACCAGATGGTGGCGAACGGCGCGAGGCCCTGCTGGCTGGGCTATCTCCACGTGGCCGATGTCGACGCGGCGGTCAGCGCGATCGTTGCGGACGGCGGCAAGGTGCTGATGCCGAAGATGACCATTCCCGAAGGCAGCTTCGCGCTGCTCACCGATCCGCAGGGCGTTCCCATCTATGTGATGACCCCGGTTCCGCCGCCCGGCCAGCCCGCAGCCGCCAGCGATGCCTTTGACGGCATGACGCCGCAGCACGTCTCGTGGAACGAGCTGCTCGCGCCCGACCTCGACGCCGCCAAGGCGTTCTACGCGAAGCACTTCAACTTCGAATTCAACAGTTCGATGCCGATGGGCCCGATGGGCGATTACTGTTTCGTCGACCACGGCGGCGACACCATCGGAGCCATGATGCGAAAGCCGCCCGAAGTGCCGGTGGGCCTGTGGAACTATTACATCCGCGTGGCCGATATCGAAGCCGCCACCGCCACCGTCAGGGATCTGGGCGGGCAAGTGCTCGCCGGCCCGATGGAAGTGCCCGGCGGCGACTGGGTGATCAACGGCGTGGACCCGCAGGGCGCGGCGTTCTCGCTCGTCGGCGCACGGCAGGGCTGAGCCATGGCGGACTATACGTTCTTCACCAACCCGATGTCGCGCGGCCAGATCGCGCGCTGGGCCTTGCACGAGGCAGGCGCGGATTACCGGCAGGTGCTGGTGGACTGGCAGGACAAGCCGGCCGAATTCGTCGCCGCCAACCCGATGGGCAAAGTGCCCACGATCATCCACCACGCCCCCGGCGGCGACCGCACGGTCAGCGAGGCGGCGGCGATCTGCGCCTATCTGGCCGAAATGCACCCCGCCGCCGGCCTTTTGCCCAGGGAAGCGGAAAAGGCCGAGTATTTCCGCTGGATGTTCTTTGCCGCCGGTCCCGTCGAACAGGCGATCACCAGCCGCAACATGGGCTTCGAACCCAGGCCGGAGCAGCAGCGCATGGTGGGCTGGGGCAGCTATGAGCGCACGATGCACACGCTGGAAGCGCACTTCTCGGCGCGCGCCTTCGTCTGCGGGGATCGCTTCACGATGGCCGATGTCTATGTCGGCAGCCAGGTCGACTGGGGGCTGACGTTCGGCACGATGGCCCCGAACGAGGCTTTCGTCGCCTATGCCGAACGCCTCCAGCAGCGCCCCGCCTATATCGCCGCCAAGGCGATCGACAGCGCCCTGATCGCGGAGTCGCGCAAATGACCATTCCCCGGAACCAGGTCTGCCTGTGCTTCGCCGGCACCGCGCTCGAAGCCGCGCAGTTCTATGCAGCCACGTTTCCCGACACCGCGATCAGCCATATCCAGCGCGCGCCGGGCGATTACCCCGAAGGACAGGAAGGCGACGTGCTTGTGGTCGTGCTCACGATCATGGGCATCCCGGTGATCGCGCTCAACGCCGGCTTTGCCCACACCGAGGCCTTCTCGTTCCAGGTCTCGACACAGGACCAGGCTGAGACCGACCGCTACTGGGACGCCATCGTCGGCAACGGCGGGCAGGAAAGCCGCTGCGGCTGGTGCAAGGACAAGTGGGGCGTATCGTGGCAGATCACGCCGCGCCAGTTGCTGGAAGCCACCGCCGATCCCGATCCCGCCGCCGCCCAGCGCGCCTTCAAGGCGATGATGGGCATGGGCAAGATCGACATCGCGCTGATCGAAGCGGCACGGAAGGGCTGAGACCATGCTTGCGCTCTATGGCCATCCGTTTTCGTCCTACACGTGGAAGGCGCTGATCGCGCTTTATGCCCAGGACATCCCTTTCGCGTTCCGCATGGTCGGCCCCGATCACGCGCATCACGCCGCCGTGGTCCAGCACGCCGGGCCGCTGGGCAAGTTCCCCGTGCTGGAAGACGGCGCGAAGCTGGTGTTCGAGGCGACTTCGATCATCGAGCACCTGGCGCTGCATCACGCCACGCCCGGCGCGTTGATCCCCGCCGATCCCGTCGCCGCCGCCGAAGTCCGCCTGCTCGATCGCGTGTTCGACAACTACGTGATGGCGGTCATGCAATCGGTGGTGAACGAATACCTGCGCGATGGCGCCCAGCCCGATCAGGCGCGCGTGGCAGAGGCCCGCGCGCAGCTTGATCGGGTCTATGCCTGGCTCGATGCCCGGCTGGCCGACTATCCGGCGAGCGATACGATCACGCTGGTCGAATGCGCGGCCGCGCCGGCGCTGTTCTATGCCGACTGGGTCCATCCCATTTCGGACGCGCATCCCCGCCTCAAGGACTGGCGCGCGCATCTGCTGGCGCTGCCGCCCGTCCGGCGCTGTGTCGACGAGGCCCGCCCCTATCGCGAATATTTCCCGCTGGGCGCGCCCGACCGGGACTGACACCCCTCCTCCGAACCCGACTACGGAGCACACTTCATGAGCGATACCCCAACCGATCTGTCCGTCACGCGCTTCATCGCCGCCAGCCCGGCCACGGTCTGGGAGGTGATGACCCGTCGCCAGGAGGAATGGTGGTGCCCGTTGCCGTGGCGCACCACGATCGACGTGCAGGAACGCCGCCCCGGCGGGCGCTGCGAGATGACGATGCGCGGCCCCGATGGCGAAGTGGAGCCGCAAGTGGGCATCTACCTCGCCTATGACGAAGGCCGCCGCTTCGTCACCACCGATGCGCTCGACGGCGATTTTCGTCCCAGCGGTCCGTTCATGGTCGGCATTTGGGAAATCGCGCCCGAGGGCCAGGGCACGCGCTACACCGCCACGGCCCGCCACTGGACCGAGGACGCCGCGCGCCAGCACGCCGAAATGGGCTTTGCCGAGGGCTGGGGCGTCTGTGCCGACCAGCTTGCCGCGCTGTGCGAGGCGGCTTCGTGATCGCCGGGTGCGAAGGCGGCTGCGCCTGCGGCGAGGTGCGCTATCGCCTGACGGCGGAACCGATCATGGTCAACTGCTGCCACTGCCGCGATTGCCAGCGGCAGACCGGCGGCGCCTTCGTGATCAACGCGGTGATCGAGCCGCGCCATGTCGAACTGCTCGGCCAGGCGCCCGCGCCATGGCGCGTGGAAAGCGGCAGCGGCAAGGGCCAGTCGATCCTGCGCTGCCCGGCCTGCCAGGTCGCGGTGTGGAGCATCTATCACGCTGCGGGTGACGGCGCGTGGTTCCTGCGCGCCGCGACGCTGGACGAACCCGATCGCGTGCGCCCGCAAGTCCACATCTTCACCGCCGACAAGCTGCCCTGGCTCACGCTGTCCGACGACATCCCGCAACGGCCGGCCTTCTATTCGGGACGCGACCTGATCGGCCTGTTCGGCGAAGACGGCGCGGCGCGCTGGCGCACGGTGATCGGGCGCTGACCTCAGGCGAAGGCGGCCGCCTTGCGCAGCAACTGGTACGCTTCCACCACTTCGCGCAGCCGCGTTTCGAAGCTGCGGTCGCCGCCGTTGCGATCGGGGTGATAGCGGCGGACCAGTTCGGAATAGCGCCCGCGCAGCGCCTTGCGATCGGCGTCCAGTTCCAGCCCCAGCGTATCGAGCGCGCGGCGTTCCTGCGGCGTCACCGCCGTGCCATCGCGCCGCCGCGCCGGCTGGCGCATGCGCACGTGATCGCGCGCGCGGGCGCTGATCGCTTCGAGCGGATCGGCATAGTCCGCCCAGCGCGGCGCCGAATCGACGCCCGCCGTGGGGCTGAAGGCGCGCGTTTCGCGCTCCCACCCGTGCAACGGCGATTGCGCGGCAAGGATCTCGTCGGCGCTCATCCCTTCGAAATAATCGTACCCGGCGTTGAACTGGCGGATATGTTCGAGGCAGAACCAGCGGTAATCGCCCGGCCCGTCGAAGCCCGAAGGCCGCACGCCCGGCGCGCGGAACTCTCCCGGCTCGTCACAGCCCGGCCAGTCGCACCCCCGCCCCCGCGTTTCGTGCCGCCCATGGAATCTGTCGTGTCTCACCGGTTCGCAGATGGCAACGGATCGGCTAGAAGGGAAGACATGACAGGACCCGTCGCTCACGAAATCCGCCAACTTCTTGCCGCCAGCTTCGCGCCGACGCGGCTTGAGATCATCAACGACAGCGCCAGCCACCACGGCCACGCCGGGCACGACGGCAGCGGCGAATCGCATTTCACCATCGAAATCGAAAGCGCTGCCTTCGCCGGTGTCTCGCGGCTGGAACGCCAGCGCATGGTCAACCGCGCGCTGGGCGACATTCCCGGCCAGCGCGTCCACGCGCTGGCGATCAAGGCGAAGGCGCCCGGCGAATGAGCGCGGAGGCGATCCTGCGCACCATCGCGCCCGTCACCCACGATCTGGGCGCGTTCAAGGTGCGCCGCGCCATCCCTTCGCGCGAGGTGGGCGACGTCGCCATGGTCGGCCCGTTCATCTTCGTCGACCAGTTCGGCCCGTCGCACCTTCCGCCCGGCGCCGCGATGGATGTGCGGCCGCATCCGCACATCGGCCTGGCCACCGTGACCTGGCTGTTCGACGGCGCCTATGCCGGCGCGATCGAACATCGCGACAGCCTGGGCAGCTTCGCCACGATTCACCCCGGCCAGGTCAACCTGATGACGGCGGGGCGCGGCATCGTCCATTCCGAACGCAGCCCGGCGGGCGAACGCCCCGGCGGGCCGAAGCTGTACGGCATGCAGACCTGGCTGGCCCTGCCCGATGGCCAGGAGGAAATCGCCCCGGCCTTCGAAAGCCGCGCCGATCTGCCGCTGATCGAAAGCGGCGGCGCCAGCGCGCAAGTCATCATGGGCACGCTGTGGGGCGAAACCGCATCCACCACGCAGCATTCGCCCACGATCTATGCCGAGATCGCGCTGGCCCCCGGCGGCAAGCTGCCGATCGACGCCGAGGCGGACGAGCGCGCGGTGATGCTGGTCGGCGGCGAAGCCACGATCGAAGGCCTGCCGCTGGGCCTTTACGAACTGACCCTGCTGGCCCCCGGCGTGGCAGCGACGCTCGCTTCGGCCGGCGGCGGGCGCGTGATGCTGATGGGCGGCGCGGCCTTCGCCACGCGGCGCCGTCTCTGGTGGAATTTCGTCAGTTCCTCGGCCGAGCGGATCGAACAGGCTGCGCTTGACTGGCGCGAACGGCGCTTTCCCACCGTGCCGGGCGACGACGTGGAATTCATCCCCCTGCCCCAGGGCACGCCGCGCATCCGCGGATAACGATGGCCGAGCCAACCACCAGCCGCCTGCTGCGCAAGGTCGATGGCCATGGCGGCCATGCCCCGGTCGGCTACATCGAGCTGTTCTTCGATCTCGTCTATGTCTTCGCGATCACGCAGCTTTCGCACCACCTGCTGCAACACCTGACCTGGACCGGCGCCGTGCAGACGCTGATCCTGTTCCTGGCGGTGTGGTGGGCGTGGATGTACACCACCTGGGCGACCAACTGGGTCGATCCCGATCAACCCGCCAACCGGCTGATGCTGGGCGCGGTGATGATCGGCAGCCTGGTGATGTCCAGCACCATTCCCCACGCCTTCGGGCGCAGCGGGCTGGCTTTCGCGATCGCCTATATCGCGGTGCAGGCCGGGCGCTCGCTCTATGTCGCAAGGGCGATGGGCGAATGGCGGCGCCCCAGCACCAGCACCAACCTGACGCGCATCACCATCTGGTTCGTCGCCACCGCGCCGCTATGGATCGCCGGCGGCCTTGCCGGCACGGCAGAAGCGCGGGCGCTGTGGTGGGGCGGCGCGCTGGCCATCGAATACATGGGTCCGATCTGCTTCTTCGGCGTGCCCGGCGTGGGCCGGTCCACCATCGATGACTGGGCCATCGCCGGCGGCCACATGGCCGAACGCTGCGCGTTGTTCATCATCATCGCGCTGGGCGAAGGCGTGCTGATCACCGGCGCGACTTTCGGCGCGCTGCCGATCACCGGGGCCACCATCGCCGCCTTCATCATCGCTTTCCTTGGCTCTTTCGCGATGTGGTGGGTCTATTTCGATGTCGGCGCCAAGCGCGGCGCCGCGCATATCGAACACCATGACAACCCCGGCCTCGTCGGCCGCAACGCCTTTACGTACTGGCATATCCCGATCGTGGCGGGGATCATCCTGATCGCCGTGGCCGACGAACTGACGCTGGCCCACCCGCTGGCGCCCGTGCACGGCGATTTCGTGCTGACCGCGGCGTTCGGCATGGGCCTGTTCCTTGTCGGCACGATGAACTTCAAGCGGATCAGCAGCGGCAATGCCGGCTATCCGCTGTCGCACCTGGCCGGGCTGGTGCTGGTCGTGGCGCTGGCGCTGTGGGGCTGGCTCGCCCATCCCGCCACGCTGACCTTCTATGCGCTGGCCACCGCGATCTTCGCCTTCGTCGCGCTGTGGGAATGGGGCAGCTATCACGGCGGCTGGCTGGAACCGATCGAACGCCGCGCGCCTTGGCTGGGCCGCGTGCTGCGCCGCTATACCGACTGGGTGCTGGCGCGGCGGGCGCGGTAAGGCGGGACAGCGCGCGCGCCTGCCGCGCTCGCCCAATCCCCAATTACGCCTCAAAACGCGTGACACGCCTGCTGCGTGTTGCCCTTTCGCCTGCCGCCGCCTAATGCGCGGCGCTATGCACAGACCGCTGACCTTCGCCATTCCCAAGGGCCGCATCCTCGACGAAGCACTGCCGCTGATGGCGCAGGCCGGCGTCGTGCCCGATGCAGAGTTCCACGACAAGGGATCGCGGGCGCTGTCGTTCGCCTGCGCGGCGGACCCGATCTGGGGCGACGACATGCGCCTGATCCGCGTGCGCGCCTTCGATGTCGCCACGTTCGTCGCGCATGGCGCGGCGCAGGCCGGCATCGTGGGATCGGACGTGGTGGAGGAATTCGCCTATTCCGATCTCTATGCCCCGGTCGACCTTGATATCGGGCATTGCCGCCTGTCGGTGGCCGAACCGGCGGGCGAACTGGCCGATCGCGGCGCGGCCAGCCATTTGCGCGTCGCCAGCAAGTATCCCAACGTCACGCGCCGCCACTACGAACGGCTGGGCATCCAGGCCGAAGTGGTGAAGCTGAACGGCGCGATGGAACTGGCCCCTGGCCTGGGCCTGGCCAGCCGCATCGTCGATCTGGTATCCACCGGCCGCACGCTGAAGGACAACGGGCTGGTCGAAAGCAGCGTGATCCTGCAAGTGTCGGCGCGCCTGATCGTCAATCGCGCCGCGCTGAAAACCGATGAGCGCGTCGGCCAACTGGTCGAACGGTTCCGCGCCGTCGTCGCCGAACAGCGGGGGACAGCCTGATGCTGCGCCTGCGATCCAGCGATGCCGGCTTCGACAAGGCGTTCCGCCGCCTGGTGCGCGATCGGCGCGAAAGCGGCGATGACGTGGCGCGCGATGTCTCGCTGATCCTTGAGGACGTGCGCAATCGCGGCGATGCGGCGCTGGCCGAACTGACCCAGCGTTTCGACGGGCATTCGCTGTCGCAAGAGGAAAACTGGCGGATCGATCTTGCCACCTGCCGCGACGCTTACGACAACCTCAATCCCGAACTGCGCGCCGCGCTGGAACTGGCCGCGCAGCGCATCCGCGCCTATCACGAAGCGCAAAAGCCCGAGGATCGCGACTATACCGACGATGCCGGCGTGCGGCTGGGCGCGAAATGGCACGCGGTGGACGCGGCGGGGCTGTACATCCCCGGCGGCCGCGCCTCCTATCCCTCGTCGCTCTTGATGAACGCCATTCCGGCGCGCGTCGCGGGCGTGCAGCGGCTGGTCGTGGCCACGCCGACGCCCAAGGGGCAGATCAACCAACTGGTGCTGGCCGCCGCGCATATCGCTGGCGTGGACGAAATCTGGCGCGTCGGCGGCGCGCAGGCGATCGGCGCGCTGGCCTATGGCACGTCGCGCATCCGCCCGGTCGATGTCATCACCGGTCCCGGCAATGCCTGGGTCGCCGAAGCCAAGCGCCAGCTCTATGGCGTGGTCGGCATCGACATGGTGGCGGGGCCAAGCGAGATCCTGGTTATCGCCGATGCGAAGAACGATCCCGACTGGATCGCCGCCGACCTGCTGAGCCAGGCCGAACACGATCCGGTCGCCCAGTCGATCCTCATCACCGACGATGCGGTGTTCGCCGATACCGTGGCCGATCGCGTGGGCGTGGAACTGTCGCTGCTGCCCACCGCGCGCACCGCCAGCGAAAGCTGGAACACCCACGGCGTGATCATCGAAGTGGACAGCCTGGACGAAGCCCCGGCGCTTGCCAACGCGCTGGCCGCCGAACACGTCCAGATCGCCACCGACGATCCCGAAGCGCTGTTTGCCCAGATCCGCCACGCCGGATCGGTGTTCCTTGGCCGCTTCACGCCCGAGGCGGTGGGCGATTACGTGGCCGGCCCGAACCACGTGCTGCCCACCGGACGGCGCGCGCGCTTTTCCTCGGGCCTTTCGGTGCTCGATTTCATGAAGCGCACCAGCTTCATCCAGCTTGACGAGGCAGCCCTCCACGCGATCGGCCCTGCGGCCATCGCGCTGGCCGATGCCGAAGGCCTGCCCGCCCATTCCCGTTCCGTTGCCGTGAGGCTTGGCCAATGACCGTCCGTCCGCCGTCCAGAACGCAGGCCCGCTCCGCCGCGCGCCTTGCCGCCGTCCAGGCGCTTTACCAGAACGAGATGGAAGCCACCCCGCTGGCCTCGCTGCTCGACGAATTCCACCGCCACCGCCTGGGCGGCGAAGTCGATCCCGATCTCGATGGCGTCGAATATGCCGATGCCGAAGTCGCCTTCTTCGACGATCTGGTGCGCGGCGTGCTGGCCCGCCGCGACGAGATAGACGCGCTGCTGACCGACAAGCTGGCCGATGGCTGGTCGCTCGCCCGGCTCGATCGCACCATGCTGCAAGTGCTGCGCGCCGGCGCCTATGAACTGCTTGCCCGCGCCGATGTGCCCGTGGCCAGCGCGATCAGCGAATATGTCGATGTGGCGCATGCCTTCTTCGAACAGCGCGATGCCAAGTTCGTCAACGGGCTGCTCGACGCGGTGGCGAAAGCGGTGCGCTGACCAGCGAACCGGCCTTCATCGCCGCGCTGCGCCGATTGGCGACGCACCCCGCCGCGCGCGGCCTGGACGATGACTGCGCGGTGATCGCAATCGGCGGCGAAACGCTGGTCCTCACGCATGACATGATGGTCGAAGGCGTCCATTTCGTGCCCGGCCAGGACGCGGCCGACATCGCCTGGAAGCTCGTCGCCACCAACATGTCCGATCTCGCCGCCAAGGGCGCGGTGCCGGTGGGCGTGCTGCTGGGCTATATGCTGGGGCGCGACGACGCGCGCTTCCTGGTTGGGCTGGGCGAAGCGCTGGACCACTACGGCGCGCCGCTGCTGGGCGGTGACACGGTGTCCGGCCCCGCCGGCGCGCAGGCTTTGGGGCTGACCGCGATCGGCCGCGCCACGCATCGCCCGGTGCCCGCACGCAGCGGCGCGCAAGCGGGCGACCGGGTGTGGATCACCGGCCCGGTCGGCGCCGCGATGCTGGGGCTGGAAGCGCTTCGGGCCGGCGCGGGAAACAGCCTCGCCTATCGCCGCCCCCGGGCGCTGCTGGCGCAAGGCCAGGCGCTGGCCCCCATGGTCAACGCGATGATGGACGTGTCGGACGGGCTGCTGCTCGACGCCGCGCGGATCGCACGCGCCAGCGGCGTGACCCTGGCGATCGACAGCGCCGCCATCCCCATCGCCACGCCCGAAAGCCGCCGCGCCGAGGCGCTGCGCTGGGGCGATGACTACCAGTTGCTGTTCACCGCCCCCGCCGCCCTCGCGCCGCCGGTTCCGGCCCATGCGATCGGGCACGTGCTGGCCGCCACGGGATCGCCGCTGCTGCTGGATGGCATGCCGCTCAGCGAGGCTGACGGGCTGGGATACCAGCACCGTGCCGAGCGGGACTGACCTCCTTATAGGTCAATCCCTCCACGCCCGTTCGTGTCGAGCGCAGTCGAGACACCGCGCGCCACGTATCTCGACTGCGCTCGACACGAACAGCGGTCAGCGCGCTTTGCCAACGCGCGCTCAGTGCGCGCTGCAATCCACCCCGCGCGCTTCCAGCAGCGGCTTCATCTCGCGATAGGCGGCCCCCGTCGCATGGAAGGGGATGTGCGGATAGAGGTGGTGGATCAGGTGATAGTCGATCCCGAAAGACAGCACTTCCCCCAGCGGATGCCGGATCACGCGCGTGTTTTCATAGCGCGCGGTCTTGTCATGCGGGTGATGCGTCGCCCAGCTCAGCACCGCGTGGATATAGGTGAGGCCAAGATGGCGCGGCAGCCACCACAGCATCGCCACTTCGATGGCATAGCCGCTCCACGCCATGGCGAAGAAGAACGTCATCGCCGCCAGTTGCAGCAGCATGGTTTCCACCACCGCGCGCTTGGCTTCAGGCGTGCCCAGTTCGGCGCAGTGCCGGCGCCAGCGCGCGCCGGTGCCGATCGCGCCGGGCTGGCGATTGATCCACGACTTGACCATGGCCATGAACAGGTTCGGGGCGGCGTGAATGGCGTCTGGGTCGTTTTCTGGGTGGTTTGTGTGCTGGTGATGCAGCAGGTGCATCGTCTTGACCATGCTGAACGGCAGGATCAGCGGAATGGTGGAAATCTGCCCGGTCAGTTCGTTCCAGAAGCGCTGCGGCGTGCCCGGCCGGCCCAGGTTCGAATGCATCGCCTCGTGCGCGACGACATAGCCCCCGGCCACGAAAACCGACGTCAGCGCGCAACCCAGCCACAGCGGCAAGATGCCCATGATCGCCAGCGGAAAGAACGAAATCCACGCCGCGAAGCAGCCGATGGCGATCACCGCATAAGGCCAGGTGCGCACGTTGTGCCCGGCATATTTCACGCCGATCGCGCGTTCCTGCTGCAGCAGCGTGCGCCGCACATGCGCATCGAGCCCATCGCCGCGCGGCAGCGGGACCGCCGGCGTCAGGCCGGTATCGACGCTGGGTTCGGTGACGGCAATGCCAGCGCCAGTCCCCGCGCCGGCCGGCTCTATCAGCGCGTCTTCCAGCGTCTGTCCGTCCGGCGCGCTCACAGCCAGCGCCCCCGCCAGGTGGCGTAAAGCCCCCACGGCGCGCCGATCAGCAGGCCGAAGGAAACGTGGCTGAGGCCCCAGGGCGGCGCGACATGAAGCGCGGCCATCGACTGCGCGATCAACGGGGCGATGAAGCCGATTCCGAACAGGAAAGGCATTATCGCGAAGAATTTGCGAAGGGCGACCTGCATATGGTTAACTTCGCATAAACCATGAAGAGGCGCAAGCAACCGCCGTTCCCGACTTACCCGCAGGCGAATCTTTACTGGACTCGACTGTTGAGGAAACGCTTGCGCAGGACCGGCGCAGCCGATAGCCCCATGCAGTTCGACGACCCGGCACAAGGGCGCGAATACTTGGGAATCAGGATCAGCAGGATAGGGGGCGCTCTGTGAATCTCGTCACGATCGCGATAGCTTTAGGACTACTGGCCGTACTCTACGGCTTCGTAACCAGCCGCCAGGTTCTTGGCAGCCCGGCCGGCAACGCAAAAATGCAGGAAATCGCCGCGGCCATCCAGGAAGGCGCGCAAGCCTACCTCAAGCGGCAATATACCACCATCGGCGTGGTCGGCGTGGTCGTTGCCGTCATCATCGCCTTCACGCTCGGCACGATCTCGGCAACCGGCTTCGTCATCGGCGCCATCCTTTCGGGCGTGGCCGGGTTCATCGGCATGAACATCTCGGTGCGTTCCAACGTGCGCACCGCCGCTGCCGCGCAGACCGGGCTTCAAGCCGGGCTGACGCTGGCCTTCCGCGCCGGCGCGATTACCGGCATGCTCGTTGCCGGCCTGGCGCTGCTCGCCATATCGGTGTTCTACTGGTATCTCACCGGACCCGCCGGCTACACCGTGGGCCAGGGTGACCGCACCGTGATCGACGGACTGGTCGCGCTGGCATTCGGCGCTTCGCTGATCTCGATCTTCGCGCGCCTGGGCGGCGGCATCTTCACCAAGGCAGCCGACGTCGGCGCCGATCTGGTCGGCAAGGTCGAGGCCGGCATCCCCGAGGATGACCCGCGCAACCCCGCCGTGATCGCCGACAACGTGGGCGACAACGTGGGTGACTGCGCCGGCATGGCCGCCGACCTGTTCGAAACCTACGTCGTCACCGTCGGCGCCACGATGGTGCTTACCGCGCTGCTGCTCAAGGGCGTGGGCGATCTGCTGCCCAACCTGATGGCGCTGCCGCTGCTGATCGGCGGCGTGTGCATCGTCACCTCGATCATCGGCACCTATTTCGTCAAGCTGGGCAAATCGAACAACATCATGGGCGCGATGTACAAGGGCTTCCTTGTCACCGCCGTGCTGTCGATCCCGGCGATCTGGTGGGCGATCGGCTATGCGCTGGGCGGCATGGAAACCCCGATCGGCGAAGAGGGCGTGACTGGGCGGACGCTGTTCTACTGCTCGCTGGTCGGGCTGGTCATCACCGGGCTGATCATCTGGATCACCGAATACTACACCGGCACCAACTATCGCCCGGTACGCTCGATCGCCAAGGCGTCGGTCACCGGGCACGGCACCAACGTGATCCAGGGGCTGGCCATCAGCCTGGAAGCCACCGCGCTGCCGACGCTGGTGATCGTCACCGGCATCGTCGTCGCCTTCAAGCTGGCAGGCCTGATCGGCATTGCCTATGCTGCCACCGCGATGCTGGCGCTGGCCGGCATGGTCGTGGCGCTCGACGCCTATGGCCCTGTTACCGACAACGCCGGCGGCATCGCCGAAATGGCCGGACTGGACGATAGCGTGCGCGAGAAGACCGACGCGCTCGACGCCGTGGGCAACACCACCAAGGCCGTGACCAAGGGTTATGCCATCGGTTCGGCCGGGCTTGCCGCTCTGGTGCTGTTCGCCGCCTACACCACCGACCTCAAGGAGTTCTTCCCCGACCTCACGGTCGATTTCAGCCTTGAGAATCCTTATGTCATCGTCGGCCTGCTGTTGGGCGCGCTGCTGCCCTATCTGTTCGGCGCGATGGGCATGACCGCCGTGGGCCGCGCGGCGGGCGACGTGGTGGTCGACGTGCGCGACCAGTTCCGCGAAAATCCGGGCATCATGGCGGGCACCTCGAAGCCCGACTATGCGCGCACGGTGGACCTTGTCACCAAGGCGGCGATCAAGGAGATGATCGTGCCCTCGCTGCTGCCGGTGCTGGCCCCGATCGTGGTCTACTTCGTGATCGCCGCCGTTGCCGGCCAGGCCAACGGCTTCGCCGCGCTGGGTGCGCTGCTTCTGGGCGTGATCGTCAGCGGCCTGTTCGTCGCGCTGTCGATGACGTCGGGCGGCGGCGCCTGGGACAACGCCAAGAAGTACATCGAGGACGGCAACCACGGCGGCAAGGGCAGCGATGCCCACAAGGCCGCCGTCACCGGCGACACGGTCGGCGATCCCTACAAGGACACCGCCGGCCCCGCCGTGAACCCGATGATCAAGATCACCAATATCGTCGCGCTGCTGCTGCTCGCGGCGCTGGCCAGCCACGCCGTCGGCTGACGGAGTGCCACATACCGGCTGAACGGCCCCGCCCGGAGCGATCCGGGCGGGGTTTTTCCTGGGGTCCGCCCCGCCCCACGGCGCGCCTTCGGCAACGAACCGGTCCGGCGTTAGCAATTCATTGGTTTTCCGCCGGTAAACCATGACCTGCGGCGCAGCGGACCGCACCAACAGGGGCTTTTTCAGATTGGCGAGCACGGCCAGCATCACTGCCACGCCACCAGCGCTGGCCGCCGCCGGCGCGGCGCGGCCGGGCTTCGTGCTGCGCGATGTCGCCTGGCGCGACATGGCGGCCGATATCGCCGCCTGGGATGCGCTGGCGCTCTGCGCGGCGGAACCGAACCCCTTTTTCGAGAGCTGGTATCTGCTGCCGGCGCTGCGCGCCTTCGACGAACAGGGCGAAATCCGCCTGCTGCGCTTCGATGCCGGCGGCGACCTTGCCGGAATCCTGCCGCTCGTTCGGCAACGGCGCTATTACCGCTGGCCGCTGCCAAACCTGGCCAATTGGCTCCACGGCAACTGCTTCCTGGGCGTGCCACTGGTCGCGGCCGGGCTTGAGCGGGAATTCTGGGAGGCGCTGCTCGCCTGGGCGGATCGTCATGCGGGGCTGGGCCTGTTCCTGCACCTGTCATCGATCCCGCTCGACGGCCCGCTGCATGCAGCGCTGTCCGATGTGCTGGCCCGCCAACGCCGCAACGCCGCGATCGTCCACCGCGAGGATCGGGCGATGCTGGCGTCCGACGAGACACCGGCGAACTATTTCGAAGCCACGCTATCGGGCAAGAAACGCAAGGAACTGCGCCGCCAGTTCGCGCGGCTGGCCGAACTGGGCGAGCCGGAGTTCGCGCAGCATCTCGGCACCGAAGGGCTGGATGGCTGGATCGAGGATTTCCTGAAGCTGGAACTGGCCGGGTGGAAGGGCCTGTCGGGATCGGCGCTGGCGGCGCAGCCCGCCACCCGGCACCTGTTTCGCGAAGCGCTTTCGGGCGCGGCGGCGCGCGGCCGGCTGGAACGGCGCAGCCTGACACTGGATGGCGACCCCATCGCCATGCTGGCAACTTTCCTGACCCCGCCGGGCGCCTATTCGTTCAAGACCGCGTTCGACGAACGCTATGCGCGCTATTCGCCCGGCGTGCTGCTTCAGCGCGAGAACCTGGCGATCCTGAGCCGGCCCGACATCGCCTGGAGCGATAGCTGCGCCGCCGCCGATCACCCGATGATCGATCACATCTGGCGCGAGCGCCGCGCCATCGGCCGGCTGTCCATCGCCATTGGCGGCTCGGCGCGCCGCGCGCTGTTCGGTCGCCTGCTGCGCGCGGAGACAGGCCGCGAACCAACGGGAATTGCGCCATGACCGTGTTTTCGCCCGCAGCCCGCGCCGCCTTCGCCGCCGGCTATCCCGAAGTGCCGCACAAACTGGCGCACGCGCTGGGCCAGCACCCGCTGCTGGAACTGGACTCGCTGGCCGATCTGGCCGAGGCGCTGCCGGCGGCCTCGATCGAATACAACCGCGCCGACCTGCCGATCGGCATCGATGGAAAGCCCGATCCCACCGGCATTCCCATCGGCGAGACGATCCGCAACATCGGTGCCAGCGGCAGTTGGGCGGCGCTCAAGAACATCGAACAGCACCCCGCCTATGCCGCGCTGCTGGCCGGGCTGCTCGAAGAACTGCGCCCGCAGATCGAGGCGGCGACGGGGCGCATGATGAAGACGCAGGGCTTCGTGTTCATCACCTCGCCCGGCGGTGTCACGCCCTATCATTTCGACCCGGAACACAACATCCTGCTCCAGATTCGCGGGTCCAAGGTCATGACGCAGTTTCCGGCCGGCGATGCGCGCTATGCGCCCGACGAAGTGCACGAAGCCTATCACACCGGCGGCGGCCGCGAACTGACCTGGCGCGACGAACTTGCGGCGGGCGGCCGCGAGTTTCCGCTGGCCGCCGGCGAGGCGCTGTTCGTGCCCGTGATGGCGCCGCATTTCGTACGCAACGGGCCGGAGCCTTCCGTCTCGCTATCGATCACCTGGCGATCAGAATGGAGCTTTGCCGAAGCCGATGCGCGCGCGTTCAACAGCGTGCTGCGTCGCTGGGGCCTGATCCCGCGCGCCACGGGCCGCTGGCCAGCGCGCAATCTGGCCAAGGCCTATGGCTGGCGCGTGCTGCGCCGGTTCCACGCGAAAGGCTGACGCCGCGCCCTACCCGTTGGGGTGGTAGAAATCGTAGACCGTCTGCGCCACCGCCGCGCTGACGCCTGGCGCGCGTTGCAGGTCTTCCAGGCTGGCCGCGCGCACTTTGCCCGCCGTGCCGAAATGCAGCAGCAGCGCGCGCTTGCGCGCGGGGCCGATGCCCGCGATCTCGTCGAGCGGCGAAGCGGTGATCGCGCGACTGCGCTTGGCCCGGTGCGCGCCGATGGCATAGCGGTGCACTTCGTCGCGCAGCCGCTGCAGGTAGAACAGCACCGGCGAATTGGTCGGCAGCGTCTTTTCGCGGCCATCGGGAAAATGGAACACCTCGCGCCCCTCGCGCCCGTGGTCCGGCCCCGTGGCGATGCCGATCAGCGGCAGGTCCTCGATCCCCAGTTCCTCGACCACGCCCTTCACCGCGCTCACCTGGCCCTTGCCGCCGTCGATCAGCACGAGGTCGGGCCAGGTGCCGCTTTCCCTGTCGGCATCCTCCGTCATGGCCCGGCCGAACCGGCGCGCCATGACTTCGCGCATCATCGCGAAATCGTCGTTGGTCTGCGCAGTCTTGATGTTGAACTTGCGGTACTGCCCCTTGATGAACCCTTCCGGCCCGGCGACGACCATCGCGCCCAGCGCGTTGGTGCCCTGGATGTGGCTGTTGTCGTAAACCTCGATGCGCTGCGGCGGTTCGGACAGTTCGAAGAACTCGGTCAACTCGCGCAGGATCTTCGCCTGCGTGCCGCTTTCCGCCATGCGCCGGTCCAGCGCTTCCGCCGCGTTGCGCGTGGCCTGCTGTATCAGCCGACGACGATCGCCGCGCTGCGGGACGGACAGTTCCACCCTGCCCCCCGCCGCCTCGCGGAACGCCTCGGCCAGAAGATCGGCTTCGGGCAAGACGCGGTCCACCAGGATGCACCGTGCCGGTGGCACTTCCTCATAGAACTGGGCGAGGAAGCTGGTGAGCACTTCCTCCTCGCTCAACCCTTCGGTGTGCGCGGGGAAAAAGGCGCGGTGGCCCCAGTTCTGGCCGCCCCGGATGAAGAAGGCCTGCACCGCCACTTGCCCGGCCTTGGTGGCCATGGCGAAGATATCGGCATTGCCCAGCCCTTCGGCGTTGATCGCCTGGCTGCCCTGGATGAACGTGGCGGCGCGCAGCCGGTCGCGCAGCATCGCCGCGCGCTCGAAATCCAGCGCTTCGGCGGCGGCCTGCATCTGCTCCTGGATCTTCTTCTGCACGGCAGAGCTTTTGCCCCCCAGGAAGTCCTTCGCTTCCTGCACCAGTTCGCCATAGTCCGCCGGCGTGATCCGGCCGACGCACGGCGCCGAGCAGCGCTTGATCTGGTAAAGCAGGCACGGCCGGTCGCGCCGCGCGAAGAAGCTGTCGGTGCAGCTTCGCAGCAGGAACAGCTTCTGCAATGCGTTGATCGTGGTGTTGACCGATCCGGCGCTGGCGAAAGGGCCGTAGTAATCGCCCTTCGCCTTCCTTGCGCCGCGATGCTTGGTGATGCGCGGGAAATCGTGGTCAGCGCGCAGCAGGATGAAGGGAAAGCTCTTATCGTCGCGCAGCAGCACGTTGTACGGCGGGCGGAAACGCTTGATGAGCTGCGCTTCGAGCAGCAGCGCCTCGGCTTCCGAATTGGTGGTGACGATGGTCATCGAACGCGTCTGGCTGACCATGCGCTTCAGCCGCTGCGGCAGCCGATCGACTTGCGTGTAATTCGCCACGCGATTGCGCAGCACGCGCGCCTTGCCGACATAGAGCACATCGCCGCGCGCGTCCTGCATGCGATAGACGCCGGGCCGCGCCGGCAGCGTCGCCACCGTTTCGCGCAGCACCGCCACGCCCCGTTCGATGTCGGGCTGATCGGTGCCGCGCAGCGTGGACGACGCGCGATCCTCGTTGAAGCGATCGGCGCTGGCGCGGTCTGGTGGCGGGGCGGGCGTTCGGGCCATGGCGCGCAGATAGGCAATTTGCCGCGCCCCGTCATCCCGCCTTGCATATGACAATTTGATGGCGGACATTGACCGGGCCGCGCCGGCATGGTCGCTACTGCCCCGAGGAGCGTGCCCTGTGCCGATCGAAATGGAACTCAAGCTCGATACCACCCAGGCCGGCAGCGACGCGCTGCTGGCGGCGGGGATCGCCGGAGACGCGCAAAACGACATCACGCTGGAGGCCGTCTATTTCGATACGCCCGACCGCGCGTTGCACCGCAACGGCCTGTCGCTGCGCATCCGCGAGGAGGATGGCCGCGCGATCCAGGCAGTGAAGGCGGCAGGGGGCGGCGGCGGGCTTTTCACGCGCGGCGAATGGGAATGCACGGTCGATGGGCCGTGGCCGGTGGCCGACCCCGCACTTCCCATCGCCAGCCTGCTGGGCGCTCACTTCGCCGATCTTGCCGCGCTGTTCACGGTGCGCGTGCAGCGCCGCCGCCGCCGCATCGAAGTGGACGGCAGCGTGATCGAACTGGCGATCGATCGCGGCGAAGTCCTGGCCGGCGAGCGGTGCGAGCGCTTCCACGAAGTCGAACTCGAACTTGTCAGCGGGCAGCGCGGCGCGTTGTTCGATCTTGCCCGCCAGTTCGAACTGACGGCGCCGCTGCGGATCGGCGTTCTGGCCAAGGCAGAACGCGGCTATCGCCTGCTCGATGCCCTGGCCGGGGCGATCCGCGCGGAGCCGCCCGCGCTTTCGCCAGCGATGGCCCCGTCCGCGGCCTTCGCCGCGATCGTGCGTTCGTGCCTGCGGCAATACCGGCTCAACGAAGAAATCCTGCTGCGGCAACCGGCCAGCGAACCGATCCATCAGGCGCGAGTCGCGCTGCGCCGCTTGCGCGCCGCCTTCGCGCTGTTCAAGGCGCTGCGGGACGAGCCGGAAAGCGCGGTGCTCGATCGTGGCCTGCGCGATCTCGCCCGCACGCTGGGCGAAGCGCGTGACCTTGATGTCCTGTGCCGGCAGGCGCCCGCCGGTGCGTTGCGCGATGCGCTGGCGCAAGCGCGCGAAGCGGCCCTGCCCGCCGTCGCAGCCGCGCTGGCTGGGCCCGCCAGGGCGCTGATGCTCGCGCTGGCGCAGTGGCTGGACGAAGGCCCATGGCGCGATCCTGCCGCCGGCCCGGCCGCGCTGCCGCCGCTTCCGGTTTTCGCCGCCGCCGCGCTCGATCGCCTGCATCGCAAGGCGCGCCGCCATGGCCGCCATCTTGCCCGGCTGGACGACGAAGCCCGCCACCGGTTGCGCAAGGACGCCAAGACCCTGCGCTATGCGGCGGAATCGCTGGCCGGCCTGTTCGACGATGACCGGCAGCGCCGCCAGCGCAAAACCTTTCTCAAGGCACTGCAACGGCTTCAGGACGCACTCGGCGCGCTCAACGACAGTGTCGTCGCCGGCCAGCGACTGACCGCGATGGGGCTGGCGGACGCACCACAGGCAGAGGCACTGCTGGCCGCATGGGACCATGAACGCCTTATCGAGGAAGCGGCCCGCGCGCACCGCGCGCTGTTCGCGCGCAAGCCCTTCTGGGCCTGAAGCCGGCTCGGGAGAGGTCGCCCGGCGCGATCAGAACATCTTGCGGAAATCGAGGCCGACCACGCGGCCGCGCGCATCGCGATAATCCGCCTGATAGCTGATCGGCACCGTGCCCCCGCCATCGGTAACCTTCTGGCGCGAATTGAGAATGTTCTCGAACTCGAAGGCCAACCGCGCCCCTTTCAGGAACGGCACGGCCTTGATAATTGACTTGCGCTGGTCGAAGTTCACGAACAATCGCCCGTCGATCTTCAGCACCGAACCGAAGCGCAGGTCCGAACTGCCGGCCAGCCCGCCGGCGGTGATGCGCGCGGGCGCGGTCCAACTGCCGTTGAGACGGACGCCGAAGCCGCGATAGAACGTGCCGCCTTCCATTTCCAGCGCATGGCGCGCCAGACCCCCCGCCGAAATCGCCTCGCCATCAAGCAGGTCGAGCACGGGCCCGCCCGGAGCCACCGTGACCACGCTGGTCAGTTGCACGGTGTGGAAAAGCGACAGGTTCCAGCGCCCCTTCCCGTCGTTCGCGCCGCCCATCGGGCCACCAGGGCCGCCCGGACCGCCCATGCCCCGGCCGAACCCGCCCCGTGGAGCGCCGCCGGGCGGGCGATGACCGCCCATGGCGCCGGCCATGGGATTGCGGGCGCCGCTGCCTGCCAGCGCCTTGCCGTAGCTTCCCGAAATGTTGAAACCCCAGCGCAGCCGCGAGCTTTTCACCTGGTCGAACGTCACCGGGCGGCGATCGATCGAAACCAGCCGCCCCGCCGCATCGCGCTCCACCCGGCCGGGGAACGCCGCCTCGATCGCCGGGGTCAGCAGCGGGAACGACTGCGTGACGTCATTCGAACGATTGCGGAAATATTCGACCACCAGATTGGCGTTCTTCAGCACCGGCAATTCCCAGTTGCCCGATAGCTTCAGGTCGCGCTGGCGTTCCTTGCGCAGCGCCGGATTGCCGCCGTTGACGATGGTGACCAGCGCTGTCTCGCCGCGCGTGAAATCATAGACCGAAACGTTGTAGGCCAGAAGCTGCGGATTGCCGAGCTGGCTGAGCGACGGCGCCGCGTCGTTGACGATATAGCTGGCCTGGAACCCCAGCTTGGCGGTGGGCGACCAGTTCAGCCCCGCGCTCCAGTCGGTCAGCGTGCCGAAGTCCGACAGGCGGTTCAGCCCGGCGCTGAGATTGAGCGAAACATCGCCCGCGCCGCCCAGCACGCCCTGCTTGCGGCTGGTCAATGGCAAGGCGAGGTTGACGCCCGTGGACACGTCGCCGCGCTTGAGCATCGTCGCCCGGCCCGATGCCGTATCGCTGTTGTCCGATCCGGTATAGTCGAAGCCCGCCTTCACCGTCAGCATCGCTTCGCCCGCCGGCATGCGCAGCGGCGCGCCTGCCATCGTGACCAGCGCGTTGACGGCGGTGTCCCTGGTGCGCGCGCGGTTCAGCCCGGTGGGCGCGGGCGGCGTGGCCGGATCGTCGACGCGCGTGCGGGTGTCGCCGAAACTGGCGTTGGTCGTCGCCGACAACTGCCAGCCGCCGATCATGCGGTTATAGCCGATGCCGCCTTCGGCCGTGGTCGCCTGGCTGTGGCGGCGCAGCGGATCGTCATAGGCATCCAGCCCGAACAGCGAACGGTTGCGGCTGCGAGTCAGCGCGCCGTTGATCGTCAGTGAGCCATCAATCCCGTCCTTGCCCAGCGGCGTAGACCAGGTGGCGTTTACCGCATATTGCCGGCTTGCGTCGATCAGGCTGCGATAGGCGGCCGGATCGGGCGCGCCGGGCGCGGGCTGGGACGCCTGGCGCACCCCGCGCTCGGCCTCGGTCAGCATCGTGGTGTTGTCGATCTTGCCGCGAATGTTGAAGCGGCTCGGCCCCGAGATACGAAACAGGCCCGCTTCCAGTTCCGTATCGGTGAAGCCGCCCAGCGTGGGAATGTTGTATTCGCCGGCGACGGTGCGCGTGGCGAACTTGTCCTTCAGGATGAAGTTCACCACGCGCTGGTTGGGCGGATAGCCAAAGCGCAGCGCCACTTCCTCGGGCAGGATCTCCATGCGGCGGATCGCCTCGGGCGGAATGTCGCGCATTTCGCGGAAGCTGGAAATGCGCTGGCCGTTCAGCAGCACCACCGGATGCCCGTCACCGCGCCCCCGGCCACTGCCGGTCTGCGGGCTGAGCTGCGCCAGCAGGTCGCTCAGCGAATCCGCGCCGTAAGCCTCGATATCGGCTTCGTCGAGCGTCAGGATCGGCGCTTGCGGCACATTGAGCTGCCCGCGCAGCCGCGTGGCAACGACGAGGATTTCGCTGCCCTGGCGCTGCATATCATCATCCGTTTCCAGATCGGCCTGCGGAAACCCGCTGTCGACATCCTGCGCCGGGTCGGCTTGCGCCAACGCGGGAGACGCCACCAGGGCAAGCGGGAACAAGTACAGCGAACGCAAGCGAAGCTCCTCAAGGCGGTGCAACAGTCCCCGTCCCTGGTGCGGATGCTGGAACGGCCGGCGCGGCGCAAGGCGGCTCGGGTATCAAATTGTCACACTGGCGATACAGTACACGCGCCGGCTCTCCGGGCATGGCGATTCGCCAAGGCTTTCCTTTTTGCCCGCACGCCGCTATTGCGCGCCGCGTATCAAACCAGAAGAAATGGAAACCGATCGCCGATGGCGAAAGAAGAACTCCTCGAAATGCGCGGCACGGTCGTGGAACTGCTGCCGAATGCGATGTTCCGGGTGCGTCTGGAAAACGATCACGAGATCCTTGGCCACACCGCCGGCAAGATGCGCAAGAACCGCATCCGCGTGCTGGTGGGCGACGAGGTGCTGGTCGAACTGACCCCTTACGACCTGACCAAGGGCCGCATCACCTATCGCTTCATGCCCGGCCGCGGCGGTCCCGGCCAGCATTGAACGCCGGCGCCGACAGCCCGCCGCGCGCCGTGTTGCCTGAACACGGCCAGGCGCCCGTGTCCGCCAAGGCCGCACCCCGCCTGATCCTGGCTTCGGCCAGCCCGCGTCGGCGCGAACTGATCGGCCGCCTGGGCCTGACGCCCTTTGCCATCGCCGCCGCCGATATCGACGAAACGCCGCGCAAGGCCGAAGTGCCGCGCGACTATGCCCGCCGCATGGCCCGCGAAAAGGCGCTCGCCGTGGCGCACGATGGCGCGCACGTGCTGGCCGGCGATACCGTCGTCGCGCTGGGCCGCCGCATCCTGCCCAAGGCCGAGGACGAAGCCACCGCCCGCACCTGCCTGGCGCTGATGTCGGGCCGCCGCCACCGCGTCCTGTCCGCCATCGCGCTCAAGGCGCCAGACGGCACGCTGCGCGAACGCCTGTCCGAAACCGTGGTCCGCTTCAAGCCGCTTTCGGCCGAAGAGATCGAAGCCTACATCGCCGGCGGCGAATGGCACGGCAAGGCCGGCGGTTATGCCATCCAGGGCAGTGCCGAAGGGCTGATCGCGTGGATCGGCGGCAGCCATTCGGGCGTCGTCGGCCTGCCGCTCTACGAAACGCGCGCCCTGCTCAGATCGGCGGGTTTTCCCCTTGGCTGAGTGGCTGGTCGAGGAAGGGATCGGCGAACATCGCGCCATCCGCCTCGCCCCCTCCCCGGCCGATGGCGCGGACATCATCGCCGCGCGGGTTGACTGGCCGGGCGCGCTGGCGCCGGGCCAGGTCGAGGACGCCGTGCTGATCGCCCGCACCGCCGGATCGCGGCGCGGCACCTTGCGCTTCGCCAGCGGCGAGGAAGCGTTGGTCGATCAGCTCCCCCGCGATGCGCAGGAAGGCGCGCCGCTGCGCGCGCTCATCACCCGCGCCGCCATTGGCGAGGCCGGACGGCTGAAACGCGCGCAGGCCCGGCCAACCAGCGCGCCCCCGCGCCCCGCTCCCACACTGGCCGAACGCCTGCGCGATGAAGGCCACAGCGTCCGCGTGGTCCGCACCTTTCCCGTGCCAGGCTGGGATGACCTCATCGCAGAAGCCACGCAGGGCGAAGTGGCCTTTGCCGGCGGCGGCATCACCATCAGCCCCACTCCGGCGATGACCGTGATCGACATCGACGGCACGCTGCCCCCGCGCGCGCTGGCGCTGGCGGCGATCCCCGCGATCGCCGCCGCGATCAGGCGCTTCGATCTGGCCGGTTCGATCGGCATCGATTTCCCCACGCTGTCCGACAAGGCCGATCGCCGCGCCGTGGACGATGCGCTGGCCGCGACCCTGGACGACTGGCCACACGAACGCACGGCGATGAACGGCTTCGGCTTCGTCCAGATAGTCGCCCGGCTGGAGCGCCCCTCGCTGGTCCAGCGGATCGCGCGCGCGCCCTTGAGCGCGGCGGCGCGGCTGCTGCTGCGCCGGGCGGAGCGCGTGGAAGCCCCCGGTACGCTGCTCGTCGTTGCGCATCCGTCGGTCGAATCGGCGATTGCCGCGCAGTGGCGCGATGCGCTGGCGCGGCGCAGCGGGCGCGTGCTGCGCTGGCAGGCCGATTCGACGCTTGCGATCGACGGCGGCTTCGCGCAGGCGGTGCAATCATGACCAGCGTTACGAAAAAATGCCCGATCTGCCGCAAGCCCCGCGTGGCCGAGCACGCCCCGTTCTGCTCCACCCGCTGCCGCGATCGCGATCTCGTGCAGTGGTTGCAGGATGGCTATGCCCTGCCCGGACGGCCCGCATATCCCGATCAGGAAAAAGAGGACTGATTCCCGCTTGCCAAGCTCGCCCGGCTTCGCCATAGGCGCGCTTCCAATCGCTCGCCGGTCCTCGCGGATCGTCGCAGCAGCGATGCCCGGGTAGCTCAGTTGGTAGAGCACATGACTGAAAATCATGGTGTCGGCGGTTCGATTCCGTCCCCGGGCACCATTTGCCTGATCGCCACCGTTCGCTGACGATGGGCGCAAAAGCGCAGAACCGCCCAAATCGGCGCGCCAGAAGCAAAACACCGCGCCCGCACGAATGCGGACGCGGTGTGGGTGTCGTTGTGCGAATTTTACCCCGGGCCAAGAGGCGCAGGCGGCCGGGGTGTGTCAGGTCAGTTGACCGCGTCCTTCAGGACCTTGCCCGCTTTGAACTTGGGCTGCGTGGAAGCCTTGATCTTCATCGGTTCGCCCGTGCGGGGGTTCCGGCCGGTCGATGCCTTGCGCTTGGCGACGGAGAACGTGCCGAAGCCGACCAAGCGAACTTCATCGCCTTTCTTGAGTGAACCGGTAATCGCATCGAACACGCCTTCCACAGCCTGGCTGGCCTGGGTGCGCGTGAGACCGCTAGCTTCAGCAACGGCGCCAATCAGATCGTTCTTGTTCATTATAGGAACCCCCTACCTTTTAGTGAAACCGTTATTATCGGAATCGCCTCTTACGATTGGCGGGGAAATTGAGCGAGTTTTGCCGAATCTGTCAAAGCCAAATGGCCGGCGAAACCGGCAAATATCGCTGAATATTGGCCATAATCGACGAATCGAGCAATTGCGCGGCGCGCGGGCACGAAAAGACCGCTTGCAGCAACCCGGAAGGACATTCCGAGTCGCTGCAATGCGGCAAAATTCCGATCGTGAAAATCAGTGCGCCGTGGTCGATGCGGGGGGCACGGGAAGCGGCGGCGCGGCCGACTGACTGGCCAGTTCGTCGGCCTCGGTCCACTCGATCGCCTCGAGCGGCTGGGTCAACGCGCGCGCCAGCACTTCATCGACGTGGCTGACCGGGATGATGTCCAGCCCTTCCTTCACGTTCGCCGGGATTTCGGCCAGATCCTTGCGATTTTCCTCGGGGATCAGCACCGTCTTGATGCCACCGCGTAGCGCCGCCAGCAGCTTTTCCTTCAGCCCGCCGATCGGCAACACGCGGCCGCGCAGCGTGACTTCGCCGGTCATCGCCACGTCGGCGCGCACCGGGATACCGGTCAGCGACGATACGATCGAGGTGACCATGCCGATGCCCGCGCTGGGTCCGTCCTTGGGCACCGCGCCTTCGGGCAAGTGGATATGGATATCCTTGCGCTGGAAGATCGACGGCTTGATGCCATAGGCCGGGCTGCGCGCCTTCACGAAGCTGAAGGCCGCCTGCACGCTTTCGTTCATCACTTCGCCCAGCTTGCCCGTGGTGCGCGCCACGCCCTTGCCGGGCAGCGTCACGCTTTCGATGGTCAGCAGTTCGCCGCCCACTTCGGTCCAGGCAAGGCCGGTCACCGCGCCGACCTGATGCTCCTCGTCGGACACGCCATGGCGGAAGCGGCGTACGCCCGAGAAATCGCCGAGGTTTTCGGACGTGATTGTGACGGCGGTATCCTTGCCTTCCAGGATGCGCCGCAAAGACTTGCGCGCCAGCTTGGCGATCTCGCGCTCCAGCGTGCGGACGCCGGCTTCGCGGGTGTAATAGCGGATCAGATCGCGCAGCGCCGCGTTGGTCAGCGTGAACTCACCCTTCTTCAACCCATGCGCCTCGATCTGCTTGGCGATCAGGTGGCGTTCGGCGATCTCCACCTTCTCGTCCTCGGTGTAGCCTTCAAGCCGGATGATCTCCATGCGATCGAGCAGCGCCTGCGGCAGGTTGAGGCTGTTCGCGGTGCACACGAACAT
>JADLHU010000167.1 GCA_020848655.1 Novosphingobium sp. | reverse complement strand
TAGTAGAAATAGAGCGCCATCCTCCCTTCGCGCCACGAGAAGTCGCCCTTCTTCGCCTCCTCCAGCTCCAGTTTCAGCTCTTCCCAGGGGCGGCCGGCGTCGGGGATGGAGGCTCGGGCCATGTCGTTCATCGCAAGTACTCCTGGAAAGAGGGGCGGAGCGCCCCGGAAAGAAACCCGGCGGCCGCAGCAATCAGCGGAAGATGGTCGTGGCCCGCGCCGTCCACGATCTCGTGCCGCACGGCGATGCCGGCGGCCATCAGGTTCTTCGCCAGCGCGTCGACGCGGGCGATGCGCGTCGGCCCCGCATCGTTGATGCCGGGCAACCAATCGTGTGCGCCTTCGCGGATCGCAATCTCGGTCGGATCGTTGTCGTCGGCACCGACCAGCAGCTGCACGGGCACGCGCAGGATGGCCGCGCGATCGAGCGCGGGCAGCCGGAAGGCCGTGGCCATGCCGCCGGTGCCGACCCACCAGGCCCGCGTCTCGTCCAGCATGGTCACCAGCCCTGGGGCACCCAGCGATACCGCACGCAGCCGGCCGGGATGGATATAAAGGAATCGGTGCGCAAACTGCGCGCCGCCGGAGAAACCGAACAGCACGAAGCGCTCGCCATCCTCGTCCAACCGGTATTTGGCAGCGACCTCCCGGATCATCGCCAGCAGCAGCAGGTCGCAGGCGAATCCGTCGAAGCGCAGGAACTTATAGGCATCCAGGTCGTTGGGCGTCGCCAGCCCGCCCGGGAACACAGGCGCCAGTACGATGGCGCCGGTGGACTGCGCCAGGTCGCTGAACGGCGCCGCGTGATCCTCGCGCATCGAACCATGCACCGCCACCAGCAGAGGATGGCGCGTCGTACCCCTCGGATCGTAATCCGGCGGCACGCACAGGCGATAGCCCACGCGCGGCTCGACCTGCAGCGCCCAGTATGGCGTCACGCCGATGTCGTAGCGCGCGATGAAGCGCGGCCGCGCTGCGTGGGCCAGCACCGGGTCGCTCAGCCCGTCGTCCGCACGCCCGTCGCCAGCGTGAACCCGTCCATCCGCGGCTCGTAGGCAAGGCCCGCGCGGCTGGCCCAGAGGTTCTTGGTCCAATGCGTCGGGATCACCGCGACATCGGCCATGGCGATGGCCGTCGCCTCGCGCGTCAGCCGTTCGCGCTCCGCATCGTCGATGGTTTCCAGCGCGGCGGCGATCCGCCGATCGACCTCCGGGTTCGAATAGCGGCCGCGGTTGCCGCGGCCCATGCCCTTCTCGTCGTCGTATGTCGCCAGCGCCGTGCGGATCGTCGTGACTCCACCCGAGGAACCCGCGCCCCACGAATTGAAGAAGAAACTGAACTCCAGCCGGCCGACGCGGGGGAAGAAGGCGGTGGAGAGCATCGCATCGACCTCGGCCCGGACGCCGATGCGGGCATACATCTGGGCCAGCGCCTGCAGCACCTTCTCGTCGTTCACCAGCCGGTCCGATGTGCCGTGGATCGTCATGCGGAAGCCGTCTGGGAGCCCTGCCTGGGCCAGCAGCTGCTTTGCCCGGTCGGGGTCGTAGGCCGCCGGCGGAATGGCGGGATCGTGGCCGAAGACGCCGGCGGCGACCATCTGGTTGGCGGGCGCGGCCAGCCCTTCGATGACGCGGCTGCAGATCGTCTCGCGGTTGATCGCCAGCGACAGCGCCTGGCGCACGCGCAGGTCGCGGAACGGGTTGGCGATCGCGCTACCATCCGGCGCGGCCACGCCGGCCGCCCGGTCGCGATGGAAATCCAGGCCGAAGTACACGACGCGGTTGCCCACGCTTTCCCACACGCGGGTGCGCGGGTTGGCGCGCAGCGCGGGGATGTCGACCGGCGGCGGCTGTTCGATCAGGTCGACGTCGCCGGCCATCAGGGCGGCGACGCGCGAGCCGGTCGCGGTGATGAAGCGGAAGACGACGCGCGGGTTGGCCGGCGGGCCGGCCCAGTGGCGCGGGTTCGCTTCCAGCACCACGCGCTGGCCGCGGACATAGTCCACGACGCGATAGGGGCCGGTGCCGACCGCCGCGGCCAGCGTGTTGAAGTCGGCCGTCTTCGCGGCCTGCAGGCGGGCGGGAATGATCATCACCGCGCCCATGTAGTTCGGCATCAGCGGAAAGGGCGTGGCTGTGCGCAGCACCAGCGTGTGCGAGTCTTCGGCTTCCATCGCCGTGATCTGGCGAACATAGGGAACGAAGGAGGATGGGCTGTTTTCGACCGTCGGCACCCGCTTCAGCGAGGCGATCACGTCGGCGGCGGTGAAGGGCGCGCCATCGTGCCACACCACGCCACGGCGCAAGCGGAACTCCCACGTCAGCGGATCGCGCGCGCGCCAGCTCTCGGCCAGCTCCGGCACGAGTTCCATGCGCGGACCTTGTCCCACCAGGAACTCGTAGACATGGCGCTGCACGGTGATGGTCGGGTCGTGATCCTGGAAATGCGGATCGAGCGAAGTGGTTTCAGCAGCCGCCGCAATCGTCAGACTGCGTGCGGGTGGCGAGGGCTGGGCGCAGAGGATCGCGGGCGCGGCGAGCCCGCCCAGCACGAGGCCGCCCATCTTGCGGCGGGCCAATGTCGGGGACGAAAGGGATCGGG
>JADLHU010000166.1 GCA_020848655.1 Novosphingobium sp. | reverse complement strand
TGATCCACCCGACTTCGGCCGTTTGCGCGACGACAGACACCGCTCGGGGCGAAAAACGCTTGCCCAGCGAGCAAAATCAGGCGATCTTGAAGTCAAGCGGCAGGCCACTTGGGGAATGTCGGGTAAAGCAGGAAGCGCCCATCGTCTGAAGGCTTCCATGCATCCAGCGCGGTGGCGGCATCCTCGGCCCAGGCGTTCGGATCGATCAGCAACCGCGGCTTGCCGCGCAAGCCATTGCGCACAAAGAGCTGCGCCTGGTTCTGCAGCCCGCTGTTGCGCGTATAGAAATAGCGCCCGCCGGCCTTGATCGGCAGGCCGAAGCGTTCGTAATCCAGCGTTTCGCGAATGCGCTCGGCAAACCACGCGCGCTGCGGCAGGCTGGAAAGATAGTCCTGCGTCACCGCGTTCTGGCGGGCGACCCAGGCGGCCACTTCGGGATCGCGGCGCACATCGTTTTCAAGCCAGCGATAAGGGTCGGCGATGCTCTCGCCGAACATCGTGTCCACGATCGCGTCGCGGCGGGTCTCTGGATAGGGGATGGGCTTCGTGTCCTGTGGGGGGGCCGGGGAGGAAATGACCAGCCACGCCGCTGCGAGCAGGGCCAGCGCGAACCGGGGCATCCTCATCTCCAACATACCAAAAGGCGGCCGCGAGCCTAGCACTCGCGACCGCCTTTGCAATCTTGGCTCGCCCCGTTGCCAGGGCAGGCACCGCACCGGCGCGGCGCCCGGACGGATCAGTCCGCGTATTCTTCTTCGGTCAGCACCGGACCCGAATCCTGGCCCTTGGCCGAAACGTCGCGATCCACCAGTTCGATGATCGCGATCGGGGCCGCGTCGGACGCGCGGATGCCGGCCTTGATGATGCGGGTGTAGCCGCCGTTGCGATCGGCATAGCGCGTTGCCAGCACGTCGAACAGCTTCACCAACTGGGCATCGTCGAGCAGGCGCGCATCGGCCAGACGGCGGTTCGAAAGGCCGCCACGCTTGCCCAGCGTGATCAGCTTTTCAATATAGGGGCGCAGTTCGCGCGCCTTGGGCGTGGTCGTCGTGATCTGCTCGTGCTTGATGAGCGACGAGGCCAGGTTGCGCAGCAGGGCGCGACGATGGGCCGAAGTGCGCTGCAGCTTGCGACCGCCGTGTTTGTGACGCATGGGATTTCCTTCCGTTCGTTAAGGGCCCGTATCAGGTAGCCCAGACCTGGCGGCGCTTGGGGCGGCCGCCCGTGCCCGTGGCGTCACCCCGTGCCAGTCCCGCAAGGGACACGACCGGGGTGACTTGCCGATCAGCCGAGCAGTTCCTGTTCCAGCTTCTTGGCCATTTCCTCGATGTTTTCCGGCGGCCAGCCGGGGATGTCCATGCCGAGGCGCAGGCCCATCGACGAGAGCACTTCCTTGATCTCGTTGAGCGACTTACGGCCGAAGTTCGGCGTGCGGAGCATCTCGGCCTCGGTCTTCTGGACCAGGTCGCCGATGTAGATGATGTTGTCGTTCTTGAGGCAGTTGGCCGAACGCACCGACAGTTCCAACTCGTCCACCTTCTTGAGGAGGTAGCGGTTGAGCTGGTTGGTATCGCCTTCCTCGGCCGGAGCGGCGGCAACGCCGATCATCGGCGAGGCGCCAACCGGGGTGATGTCCTCGAAGTGGACGAACAGCGCGAGCTGGTCCTGGAGGATGCGCGCGGCATAGGCCACGGCGTCTTCCGGGGTGACGGTGCCATCGGTCTCGATCGTGAGGTTGAGCTTGTCGAAGTCAAGCTCCTGACCGATGCGGGCGTTGTCCACCTTGTACGACACCTGGCGGACCGGCGAGTAGAGCGAATCGACCGGAATCAGGCCGATCGGCGCATCCACCGGACGGTTCGACACGGCGGGGACATAGCCCTTGCCGCTATCGGCCGTCAGTTCCATGTTGAAGGTCGCGCCTTCATCCAGGTGGCAGATCACCAGATCCTTGTTCAGCACCTCTATGTCACCGGTGACGGCGATGTCGCCGGCGGTGACTTCGGCCGGACCGGTCGCGGAAAGCTGAAGGCGCTTGGGGCCTTCGCCCTGCATGCGCAGCGCGATCTGCTTCACGTTGAGGACGATGTCCGTCACGTCCTCGCGCACACCGGCGAGGCTCGAGAACTCATGCAGGACGTTCTCGATCTTGATCGAGGTAATGGCCGCGCCCTGAAGCGAGGAAAGAAGCACGCGACGCAGCGCGTTGCCCAGAGTGAGACCGAAACCACGCTCGAGCGGCTCGGCGACGAACGTCGCGCGGCGCTTGGGGTCGTTGCCCGGCTTCACCTCAAGGTTGTTGGGCTTCTTCAGTTCCTGCCAGTTCTTGATGTTGACAGTCATGGACTTCCCCTAGGGTTGTTCTTGCGGTTACGGCCGCGCTCCCCGAGGGGCCGCGGCCGAGCCGAAACGCGGGGGCTTGCGCACGCCACCGCAGGCTCGATCAGACGCGGCGGCGCTTCGAGGGCCGGACGCCGTTGTGCGGGATCGGCGTCACGTCACGAATCGAGGTAATCACGAAGCCAACCGCCTGAAGCGCGCGCAGCGCGCTTTCACGGCCGGAGCCGGGGCCCTTAACTTCGACTTCCAGGGTGCGGACGCCGTGTTCGGCGGCCTTCTTACCGGCATCGTCGGCGGCGACCTGGGCCGCATAAGGCGTCGACTTGCGGCTGCCCTTGAAGCCCATCATGCCGGCCGAAGACCAGCTTATCGCATTGCCCTGGGCGTCGGTGATGGTGACCATCGTGTTGTTGAAGCTGGCATTCACATGCGCGATGCCGCTGGTGATGTTCTTGCGCTCGCGGCGCTTAATGCGCTGAGGTTCGCGTGCCATGGTTCGTGTCCTGTCGAATATCGGGAAAAGGAAAAGCCGTTCGGCCCGAACCGGGTCCGGGCCGCAGGCTTACTTCTTCTTGCCGGCGATCGGC
>JADLHU010000165.1 GCA_020848655.1 Novosphingobium sp. | reverse complement strand
ATCCGCCTGCGACCGGAATATCCCGGCCACGTGTGGTCCTATGACTTTGTTGAAGGCCGCACGCACGACGGTCGCAAGTTCCGCATCCTGTCGATCATCGACGAGGCCAGCCGGGAGTGCCTGGCTCTGCCGGTGGCGCGGCGGCTGCGAAGCGAAGATGTACTGGCGGCTCTCGCCGAGTTGTTCGTCACCCGGGGTCCGCCGGCCCACATACGGTCAGACAACGGCCCGGAATTTATCGCCAATGCCGTCCAGCAATGGCTGGCCAAGATCGGCGTGAAGACGCTCTACATCACGCCGGGCAGCCCATGGGAGAACGGCTACTGCGAGAGCTTCAACGGCTCGATGCGTGACGAGCTCTTGAACGGAGAAATCTTCTACACCTTGGCTGAAGCCCAGATCCTGATCGAAGCCTGGCGCCGGCATTACAACACCGTCAGGCCGCACAGCTCGCTGGGCTATCGGCCTCCGGCCCCGGAAACCGCAACACCGCCATGGCTGCCCTCCGGTTCCGCTTCGCTTCACCTGCGGCCAGCCATGGCGCCGGAGGCAGTTTTACACTAACAAATCACACGGACCACTCGTTGGGGGCCGGTCAGCGTGACCTCGACCTGCAGGTTGTTGAAATCATAGATGAACCCAGCAAGGTTGAGGCGCAGCCTCCGATCGAACAGTTCCGACTTCAGGCCAACCTCGTATGCATCGAGCACTTCCGGTTTGTACCCCGGATCGGTGTAGGACAGGAGCGCGAAACCGCCGCTTTTCACGCCGCGATTGTATGACACATAACCGTGGACATCGCTGGTGAAGCCGTAATCCAGGGCAAGGCGCCAGGTCGGCTTCGTAAACGACTGCTTTTGTGACAGCCGAGGGACCAGCACGACGCCGCTGAGATCGGAAGTGGTTCCCGTCACCTTCTGGCGCTCGTCGGTATAGCGCAGGCCCGCGGTCAGCTTCAGTTTGTCGACCAGTTCGTATGTCGCCTGCGCGTAAGCGGCGATGGAGCGCGTGCGCTGGAAGGCCGTCGTGTTGCTGCCGGCAAACAGCCCACTGTAGATCGTATTATAATAGCCCACCTTGTTGTCATAATAGAATCCGCCAATCACCCAGTCGATGTTCGATCCGGGCTGCGACATCAACTGCAGTTCCTGCGACAGGTTGCGCTGGCGCGCCGGTCCGATCCAGTGCAGCAGGGTCAACGAAGACGCATCAATATCCTCGCGAGCGGTGTGGCGGGTCTTGCCCCAGCTCGAGATGCTCACCAGGCGGACCGCTTCCATATCGTGGTTGACCGTCAACGATGCGCCATACTGGTGGATCAAGGAACCGCCCGGCTCGTTGCTGAGCGTATCATAGCGTCCCGGCGGCGGGGGCGAGCCGTCAAGCGCTCGCGCGCCATCAGCCAGGCGATAGTCCTCGTAACCGACGCTATTCGACCGCCGATAGCTCAGCATCAACTTGGCCGAGGTTTCTGCATCGGGCGCCCACAGCAGCTTGCCCCTGACGGACACTTCCTTGCGCTTGTGGATCTCCTTGCCGGACGTCACGCTGGTGCCCCACCCCTTGTCCTGGCTCGCAATATTGAGCGCCAGGTTGGCGGAAACCGTCGACGAGAGCGGTTGGTTGACATAGGCCGAACCCAGGATTGTCCGATAGCTTTCATAGCCCAGCCGGGCTTCCAGTTCGGAATCGGGACCGGGATCGCGCGTGATGATCTGGATCACGCCGGCAGTGGCATTGCGACCGAACAGCGTGCCCTGCGGCCCCTTCAGGACCTCGACCCGCTCGACGTTGTTGTTGCCGGCCATATTGGCGCTGGCATAAGGCTGATAGACACCGTCCACATAGAGAGCCACCGAAGATTCGGCGTTCGGCGTCGAGATCGGCGAACCCACACCACGCAGGTAGGGCGTGGGCGTTGGCCCGACGACGGTATATTCAAGCCCTGGCACGGTGGTGGACAATGCCACGACATCGCGAACACCGCGCGCCGCAAGATCCCCTCCCCCGATGACGCTGACGGCGATCGGCACTTCCTGCAGCCGCTCGCTCTTGCGCTGCGCGGTCACGACAATATCGGACAGCCCCTGCGACGCCTCGGGCGCGGGTGGCGCCTCCTCGGCTGCCGCTGCGACCGGCATCAGGACCAGGGCGGCCATGCCAATCCTCGCGAAATTCCCCATTTTCCCTCTCCTTAATGTTGTTATCGAGATATGTCTTTCGGCGGGCGGGGACTTTCGAGTGCCCACCGCTTCACGCCTTTCACCACCGATCGCCAACCGACTTTCGTTGCTTCCATGATCACAGCCATGCGCCATGGCCGCTGCTTTAGAACATCCTATCCGGCCACGCATGTCGGACAGAGAAGCGCCGTCCGGCATTAAGTGAAGTCCTGCCAATGTTCAGCGGGTTTGGCGCTCAGTAACCACGCCGCGGGCCGGATATGCACCCCCGGCAAACTGCCTGTGCTCAAACGCCAAAGCGGTCTTCAGAACCGGCCCGCGCGCCGCCGGAAACGCGCACGGAAGCTGCCGGCGGCGTTGACGCCCGAACACCCGCCGCGATTCCCACGATGCCATTACTTCCAGCACTGTGTCTTCGCCCAGTCCTTCATCGTGGTCAGTTCGATCCCCAGTTCGCGCGTTACGAAATCGTCGTCGACCAGGAATGGCCGCAGGGGGGAGTCATTGCAGAAAGTGTAGAACTCATCGATGTTGCTGACATAGTCCTCCTCCTCGCGTCCGCGCGGCATATTGCCAGCATTGTCCGTATATTCAGTGACCTGGCTGAGCAGATCCCACAGCGATTGGGCGAATACGCGCGGTGTCACGTAGACGTGTTCCACCGGCCTGCCCGTCACTTCGGAAAGAACCTTGACAACGTCCGCCGGGCGAAGCCGCTCGGGACCACCCACGCGGATATGCCGGCCGGCCAGTTCGGGGCGCTCCACAACCGCAAGCGCGACCTTGGCAAGATCCTCCACGCAGACCCAATTCGCTTCCATCGACGGCTTATGCGGGTAACGGAAAACACCTTCGCGGATAATCGTTTCGCGGATCCAGTTGCCCTGCAGGTTGTTCATGAACAGCGTCGGTTCCAGGAAGATCAGCGGCAGGCCGACGGCCTTGAGGATGTTCTCGGTTTCCAGGATGAAGTTATAGCCGGACGATTCGCACGGTTCGCGTGGCGCCCACATGCTGACATTGAAGACGATGATCGGAACGCCGGAACGCGCCAGCGCATCCGCGAAGTTGCGCAGATAGCCGCGCATGAGGCCTTCATCGCCCATCGTGGGGACCTGCGCGAGCACGCCATCGACGCCATCCAGCGCCCGGTCGAGCGACGCGGTATCCTCGAATTCCGCTTCGACCATTTCCAGCGCGGCATAACGCTCGTCGGAGAAGGCCGACGGCGTGCGGGTTACGGCGCGCACCTGATAGCCCTGCTTGAGCGCGAGGTTCACCTGCGCCCTGCCCTGCACCCCACTCGCCCCGAAGACGACCAGTTTCTTATTGCTGCGATTCATGTCCCGGTCCTTTGGATTTGGGTTCTTGCGTAATGGGCCTCAAGAAAATCGTTCCACTGGGCCTCCTGGACCTCGCCCCAGCCCACACGGCCGCCACATTCCCAGCGGGTCAGGCAGATCGGCACCCGCACGTTCGTCCAGGTGTTGAGAGGGACCGCGGCGGTGACTTGCCCAGAAATCTCGAATGTTCTGCCGCGAACGTCGCGTATCTCGATATCGATGCGCTCGTGCAGCAACGTCTCGCGGTTATAGTGTACGAGCTTACGCGTGCTTTCGATCACCACGGGTTGGCCGTCGACGATCATCCAGCCGAATTTATCCAGCTTTGTCGGCATCTCGTTCGCGAAACGGTCCTTCCACAAGGGGTCGCGGTCCGGATGATCGAACGCTGTTATGTTGAACGAAAAGTCCTCGTCGAACGTGCCGGTGATCCAGCTTGCCGGGGGGCCGGGCATGGGCGTTTCGAGCCTCGTCTCGCCCCATGAACGATCCCGGATGCCAAAGCCGTCGATCTTGTGGTGGTTGCCCCGCAGCGTCAGTTCACCCTGCGCGCGCATCGTCTGCTCAAAGTGCCTGCTGCCCGGCCAGACCATCGGCTCGGCCACGGCGCTCAGCATGACGTCGAAGCGGTTATGCCGCGCCGGATCGTCATAACGGACGCGAAACACCGTGCCCGGCGAAAGCATCTCAACCGAATAACCGCTTTCAAGCCGATAGTTGCAGAACGTCCCACCCAATTGGCTTTCAGGCAGATAGCCACGAAAATCGATCAGTTCCGCCGCCAGTGCAATGGATTTCACCCCTTGGAACACGATCGGACCACCGCCGACCACACCAAGATTGGGATGATACCATAAGTAAAGAAACGCATGGATGTTCACTTCAGGTATGCTGAACGTGAAATACTGCGTCTCGGTCAGGGCATGGTGCGGCTTCTTCACCTTGAACTCGGGGTGGATGTCCTCGTCCTGGACGCGATAGGTCCCGAACGTCTTGTCGAAATCCTGAAGGAAATAGGATTCGTTTTCCATCAGGAATGCCCCGCCTTCGTGCCTTCAACGCAGTTCTTCAGGAATATCGGCAGGAACTGCGTGGTGAGACGCACCGACCTGAGATCCTGAAACCCTTCACGGACCCGGGCCGCGCCGACGTTCGAGCCGAAACAGTTGCGAAAATGGAGCATGGCCCGGTAATATCCGAACGATTCCTCGTCTATCGCCGCCCCTCCGCCGGCGCGATAGGCCTCCATGAAACGACCCCAGTCGACGAAGGCGCTGACGCTGTCCTGAATATAGGCCAGGTCTTCCGCCGGATCACCGAAATGCGCCGCCTCCCAGTCGACCACGCCCGTGACGTCGTTGCCATCGACCAGCATGTTGTGGACGAAACAGTCGGTGTGGACGAGGCATGGCCGGGCGGCATTGCGGGGGACATCACGGCGCAGCCAGTCGATCACATAAGCCTCTGTCGGTGAAGGGAAGCGTCGACTTTGCCGCCAGACGTCATAGAGTTGCCCGACATTGGCACGCACCGCCTGTTCGATCGTATCGTTCGCAGTCACCGGCAGATCCCCACGGTCGAGGAACGGCTTGAAGTGATCGAGCGGAATCCGGTGCAGGCGGGCGAGAAAGCGCGCCAGGTTGAGCATCAGTTCTTCCGGGAGCCGTTCCGACGCGCCGGCAAGGTTGCCGACATTCCGCCCGTCCAGCCTGGTCATGATGTAGAAATCACCGGCAACGTCGGCTTGGTCGGTGAACAGCCAGAGCGGTTCGGCCACCGGCAGGCCAGCCGCGTGGACCAACCGCAGGACTTCATATTCTGCCCGCGCGCGATGAAGCCCGTGCGAGAAAAGCGCCACCCCGGGGTTCTTGCGCGCGACCAGCCGTCTGGTCTCGCCCGCGGCCGTGAGTTCGAAAAAATAGGTCTGGTTCGCCAGCCCGCCCATCACGGGTTCGAATGCCGTTACCGCCAGCGATGGATCGCCGATCCGCGCGCGCAGATGGGCTTCGAGTTTCGTCCGGTCGAGTTCGCCCACCTCGACGGCGGGAGCCTGGCCCCCGCCCGACGTTGCCGCGAGCCTTTCGTAGAATTGCAGTTCCAGCCCGGCCACGGCGCGCAGCCACTCCGACATGCGAACGTCGAGCGCCGCGTCCGCGCCATCGCGATGGTCAAGCACGAACCGCCCGCCCGCATCAAGAAGCGCCATCAACCGCCGCCAGGATGGCGCATCGCCCTGCGCCTGCCAATCGGCCTTCGCCGGCGCGGCCCCGACCGCGACGTTCAAAGCCTCCAGTTCGCCAAGCAGCCGTAAGCCTTCCGGCACGAGCGCGGCGACGATGCCCGGCACGACATCCTCGCGCCTTCGCAGTTCCGCAATCGTATCGCACGCAAGGCTGGCCGCATATTTCGCGCTGCCTTCGGCAAGCGCCGGAACGATATCGTGTTCCAGCGCATGCCCAAGCAGATCCAGGCATTGCCGTTCAGTGAGCAGCATCGAAACGCTCGATGATGGAACCGTGCGCCGGCGGCCCGGCGGCGTTCTGAGCGGCATCGGCTCGCCGCAGCAGATCGGGAATCCGCGCGATCGAAAAGTGGGGGTACTGGAGGCCAAGCACCGCGAAGCTCAGCGGCGCATCGTTCCTTTCGTTCAGCAGATGAAGCGGCGCAATACTGCCGATGGTGATCTTGAAGGCGTTGAACAAGTCGAAATAGGCCAGCCGCTCGGCGTCGATCGGCACTCCGCCCGCTTGCGCGTAAAAGCGTAGCAGATCGTCCCGCTCCACCGCCCCTTGCGTGCTGAACAGGAAATTGCACAAATCGGCCGCCGGATCCCCGAGATAGGACGCTTCCCAGTCGAGAACGGCGGAAACCCTGTCCTCGGCGACCAGCATGTTGTGAAAGCCGAAATCCCCATGGACCAACGATGGCCGTCCGTCGCAATGGGGGACGTGTGCGATCAGCCATTCGTAAGTGTGGGCGATCGTCGGCGAGACCACGCCGCGCGCGGTCGCTATGTCGTACCAGTACCGCACCAGTGCCTCGGTTGCCGCGCCCAGCGTATCGTGGGCGGCCCAGGCGCCCAGGTGGCTGCGCTGCGCCAGCGGATCGTCGCGATCGGGTTGCACGTGGCTGATCTGCGCGAGCGTACGCGCCGCATCCCGCACGAGTTCCATCGAAATCGCACTGCTCGCACTGCGAAAACTGCCGCAATTGATGCCCTTCGCCCTTGCGGATATCAGGAAGCGCAGGCCGAGCTTGCCGGCATCCGCTTCGAACAGGATCGGCTCTGGCACCGCAAGGTCATGCTGACGGGCAAGTTGCAACACCTGATATTCGGCCGCCAGATCCTGCGAATGCAGGCCAAGCGTGCTGACCGCCGGCTCGACCCGCAGCACCATTTCATGCAGCTTCCCGTGCCCATCTTCCACCGAGAAGCGGACGGTCGCCTTGGAGAATCCGCCCGGAACCGGATCGAAATCGCGCACCGCGATAACCTCCCAGTCCGGTCGCGCCTGCCGCAAATAGGCGCACAGGCTCTCGGGCGTGAACATCGAAAGGATCAGTTGCGGCGGCGCATCCAACTGCGCCGCCGCCGTGGCGTGCGCGTAGAGGCGTTCTTCCCAGGCGAACATCGCGGCGATGATCGGCTTGCCCTCATCGTCATCCGCGAAAGCGTGCGACAGGTCGCGTAGCAGCCTGGAAAGCTGGGTGTAGCGGCGAGTCCAGGTGTCACCCGACACGTCATCGCCGGACGGGACGTCAAGTTCAGCCAATCCGGGCAGCAGGCCGGCCCTCTCGGCCATATCCTGGCGCAACAGCGCGATGCCCTCGCGCGCAAGGGTGATGCCGTGACGATAGTGGTCGGCAAAGAAGGCACCGTCCTGGCGCAGCATCAGTTCGTTGAGAACCGCGTCCACACCTTGCAGCGCGGTCGCGACGGCGATCTGGGTCGTCTGGTCGATAGACTCTTGTAGGGCTCGCCGCGCTACCGACAGAAGTTGCAATTGCCCGGTGTACATCGCTCGTCTCCGTCAGCTTCGCGCCATGAAGTCTTGCGCGGCGCCACGGCCCACGCCTTGCCTCGTCACGCCCGGTTGACAGACCAGTCCTGCGCCTGCGCCCAAGTCCTCATGTCGGTGAATTCAACCTCGGGAAAAGTTTTGCTTACCGATTCGAAATCGCACTGAAAGGGGCGCTCGGGGGAATCGTTGTTGAAGGTGTGAAAGGACGCGAAATACTGCACGAACGTTTCACGTTCCAGATCACTGACTTGGCCATGCAGATCACAATAGTGCTCACCGAATTCGATTGGCGTCAGATACTCGTGGCGGATTGGTTTGCCGAGCACGTCGGACAGAATCTCGATCGTGGCGTCGGTTCGAAGCCGTTGGGGACCACCGACATGGAACCGCCCGCCGATCAGGTCGGCTCGGCCGAGGCATGCGACCATGAGCCTGGCCATGTCTTCAAGGCAGATCCAGTTCGCCTCCATGTCGGCGCTGTGGTTATAGCGGAAAGCGCCTTCTTCCCAAAGGATGGGGCGAATCCAGTCGCCCAGCAGATTGTTCATGAACAGCGTCGGACGCAGGATAATGAGCGGGAAGCCGCCCTTCTCGAACTCGCGCTCCATGGCACGTATGCCATCATAGTGCGGATCCCCACAGGTATCGTCAGGTGACCACATGCTGCAATTGACGACGACCAATTGGACAGCGCTGTCCTGCACAGCCTTGGCAACGCTGGCGCCATAGCGGATCAGGCGGCCGATATCCCCCATCGCCGGGGCCTGAAAAAGAACCGCGTCGATCCCGTCGAGGGCCGCCGCCATCGACCGTTCGTCATCATAATCCAGGTAGCGGACTTCGACATCCTCGAACTCGCTACCGCGAAACGGTTCCTTCTGACGGCTCGCCGCGACGGGCACATAACCGCTCTTGCGCAGCTCTCCCAATTGCAGAAAGCCTTGAATGCCGGTGGCACCCAGAACAAGCACGTTCTCGATCGTCATACTCTCTCCCAGCCATTATCATTTTTCCCGGCATCTTCGGCTGAGTACCGATTCCCCTGCAGGCGCGCATTACCGCGAGCGAAGTGCCGACGTTGCGCTGAGTGAACCGCGAGAGAGCGTTCGCCGACGGCCTTGGCATTAGGGAGGCCCGCGGCCGGCCCCGTCGCGCCTATGCGGACGAACGAACAGCCGTGGCCTGGTTGATCAGCGCGGTATCGCCATAAACCGGGGTAACGCGGATCATCTCGCCATCTTCGAAGTCCCAGATCTCGGCCATGGGGAACGACACGTCCTGACCGCTTGCCCGGGCGGTGCCGTGGAAGGTGCCAACGGCAACAACGCGCCTGTCGTTGGCCAGGATATCATCGATTTCCAGCGTCCAGTGCGCCCAGGTCTGATTGAAGATGCCAAAGAAGACATCCCAGCGATCCTTGCCCTTGTAGATCCCCGGATAAGGCATCGAATCGACTTCGACGATCTCGAAATCATCGCGCCACAAGGCAAGCGCCTCTTCCGGCCTTCCCCCCATAAGGGCTGCGTAGAATGATTTTGCGATTGCGATCAGGTCAGTCACGTCATCCCTTTCCAGTCAGTTATTCCCGGCACAGTCCACGCTGTACCGGAAAGATTCACGCATTTTCACATAAACGGACGGGTAACAGGCCCTCACGCGGCGCAAGCAGAAATCGTGCACGGCCGTTATCCTGTCTGCGCAAGGCGAAGTGTTCACGCGGTAGCCGACAGCCCTAATGGACCAGCCGGTTCTGCCGCCCTTTCACGCTCCTTGGCGCGACACCGAATTCTGCCTTGAAGGCGCGACTGAACGACGAGGAATCGTTGAAACCAAAATGCATGGCGACCGCGGTTACGCTCGCGCCTGTCGATTCCAGCGCCGTGTGGGCAAGGAAAAGGCGGCGACGGCGTATCCATTCGACAACGGTCGATCCCGTTTGCGCAAACAGGATATGGAGATACCGCGTACTGAAGCCGAAATGGGCGGCGATGTTAAACGGGCTGATTTCGGGATCGCATATTCTGTCTGCGATATAGGCCTTGATTTCGGCGACCAGCGCCGCCCGCGAATGCAACCTGTCCACGCGGCTTTCTTCTGGCCGGAAGCAAGCGGAAAATAGATGAACCGTCGCCGCGAGGATCGTCGCCATCGCGGGCCTGTCGATATCGCTGGCCTGATGCAAGGTCGCCAGATGAGAGCGCAGAATTGCGGCGTAGGAAAGCCGCCCATCGATCCTGCGCCCCGCCAGGCTCTGGAAATCAACGCAGGCCGTGGCCAGGTGCTCTTGAGGAAGCAGCAGGGCCAGTTGGGTTGTTGGCTCGATTATATCCATCTGCGCCGGCAGACTGGTTGTCCAGAAAGCCAGGTCGCCTGCCTGGAGTTCGGAGCAGTTCCCGCCTTGCCGAAGGACCGTGCGGCCCGATTGCAAGAACAGGACGCATCCGTGCCCGCTGTCCGAAGCGTCAATATCAGGCCTATCTCTTACCGCCTCCAAAGGACACGACCGCACTTGGGTCAGCATGAAATCGCCAAAGGCGCGGCGCATGACCAGGGCCGGCGCCGTCGCCGCCGCCGCGCTGATGTGCATGCGCCATTGCGAATGGACGATATTGCTGGCGCTCTCGAAGCTATGCCGGTGATCGGGCTTGTCGAGCGCGTCAGCGGACCAGATATAGCTGCTGTCATCAGCGAAGCCGTTCGTCCTCATCGATCCTGCTCTGGTTAGACCCACGCTCCGAACCAGCGGAAAGCTTCACATCGGCCGGAGCGTGAAGATCGGTTAGTGAAAATCAAAGGTGTCTCGCCAGGAACTTGGACTCCGGCCGGTGCCATCGCGAACCGTTCGACAGCCGATCCCTTACCCGGCGCGGCCAACTTTGCATCGTTCGTCCAGAAGTTATGAACACAGGTTCATTGCCCTCCTTCTTCCTTGAACAGGTTGACGGGTACGGACGCATGCTCATGCACGCAAAGCCACTTGCCGTCGATGCGGCGGAAGACATTGGTCACTCGGTGCATCGTCTTCAGCACCGTACCGTCGGGCTTCTGGAAATCCCATTTCTGAATGCTATGAGCGAACGCCAGGTCGCCGGAGACGCCGATGGTAAGATCTTGTATTTCCGTTACCGGACGCCCCGGGAACATCGCGAAATACTTCAGATAGGCGGCCTTCATGGCGTCGTAGCCCTTGAACACCCCTGGCGCGGCGTCAAACAGGACAAGCTCGTCGCCGGGCGCATAGACCGACATGGTCTTGTCGATATCGTGGTCCCGCGCGCCTTCCATCTCGGTCACGACGAGGCGCTCGATCTCCGCCCGATCGCTAGCCGCAGTCGAGGCAGTGGCCGACTTCGGCGGCGGCGTCCCCTCGCATGCGCCTAAGGCGCAGGCCATGACGGCGGCCGCGAAAACGTTGAATACAAGACCCTTGCGCACCATAAATCTCCCAAAAAGCGGGCAATACCATCGCCTCTTCGCGTGCAGTCTAACACCGACAGAAAAATGATCATCGACCCTGCGCGCAAATCACCTGTCGTGGTTGTGTATTGCATGGCCAACGGGGCATAACCAGGCGGCGTTGAAGCCCCACACCGGCCCCGGGGACATCACCCCCTATCGATCGCACGGCACGCATATGCCCTTCGCTCCATGCAGCCATCGGCGGTTCGGCGCGGCCGTCCGGGCAATAGCGCCTTGGTACCGGATCAAGTTGCACGATTGCGATAGTGAAGCTGCGCTTGCCCACAAAGGCGACCTCAAGACTGTGCCAGTTTATGAGAGAAAGTCATATCGCACACCGCGATTTTTAGTATCCAGGAAAAATATTATTATAATACTTTGTAAGTATCGGTAATTTTATTTACCAAGTATTTGCAACAATATGAATTTTATTATCTTACCAGAAACGTGAAAAAGGGGAGGTTTTATGCGCAGCTTCTGTGAAGTGCACCGCCTTGGCCGGCAGGGAGACAGGCACGTGCCGTCGCCAAGACTGGCAATGTTGGCGGCGCTGATGGTTTCCACCGCGATGATCCCGCAACAGGCCTATGCCCAGTCATCCGGCGCGGCGCCAGCCGATGCCGAACAACATGCCGCAGCTACATCGTCCGGCTCGACCCTGCAGGACATCGTGGTTACCGCGAGGCGCCGCTCGGAAAGCATCAGCAAGACGCCGATGTCGATCGTCGCGCTGACGACGGCGGACATGGCCGCGCAGCAGATCGTAACGGAAACGGACATTCAGCGGTCCGTTCCGGGTGTGACGGTTCGACAGGGCCTCAGCCAGAACCAGATCAACTATTCCATCCGCGGCCAGACGATCGATTCCTACTCGTCCTCTCCGCCGGGCGTGCTTCCCTATGTGAATGACGTCCAGATCAGCACCTCGGGCGCGAATGCGTTCTTCGATCTGGAATCGATCCAGATCCTCAAGGGGCCGCAGGGCACCCTGTTCGGCCGCAACACCACGGGCGGCGCAGTCCTGTTCGCAACCAGGAAGCCCACCTTCGAGTTTGGCGGCGAAGCCACGGTCCGGTTCGGTGACTATGACGACCGCGGAATTCGCGGCGCGATCAACATCCCGCTGGTCGCGGACACGATCGCACTGCGCATCGCCGGCGACTATCATCGCCGCGACGGCTATGTGAAAAACATCTATGCCGGGCCGGAAGACCCCGGCCGGCGCGACCTGGGAGCAATCGACACGCAGTCCATTCGCGCAAGCCTGCTGATACGCCCCGCCGAAGGGATCGAGAACATCACCGTTTTCCAGTACGGCTAGACCGGCGGCACCAACCTGGGCGGCCAGGTCTATTCGGTTTACGCCTGCGGCACGCCCGGCCTGGTCAGCGCGACGGACTGCCTGTACAGTCCCGCGTTCCCGGCCTTCAACGCCCTTGTCGCCGCCAATCCAGGGATATTTCCGGGTGGCCTTTCGGCCTTTCTGCAACACCAGAAGGAACTGGGGCTTTACAAGGTTGAATACAACAGCCCTTCCTTCTTCCGCCAGAAGGCGCCGTATCTTACAAACACTACGTCAATCGACGTAAATTCCGATCTGACGATCAAGAACATCTTTGGATGGGGTAAATCGAATACAAACTATTCGACCGACATCGACGGCACCCCATATGGAATTGATTCCTATGGCAACGCCGGAAACATCACCGGACAGCCCACCAAAATTCATCAGATTTCGAACGAATTCCAGATCCAGGGGAAGGCCATCGATGGCCGCCTGGATTACATCATCGGGCTTTATTATTCCCGACAGAAGACCAACATCAACTATCGCCAGTGCGTTTTCGATGTAATCGCCTTCCCCTGCAATTCCCTGGCTACGGAACAGACCGATACCAGCAAGGCCGTTTTCGGACAGGTTACCTATGAACTGGCCGAGGGGCTGAAGCTGACCGGCGGCGTCCGTTACACCTGGGAAAAGATCGTATCGCATCAGCTTCAAGCGCAGTTCGTCGAACCGGGCGACACCCCGAGCATGTACGACCTGTTCCCGCAATACCGCACGCTCGTCGGAAAGTATGACAACCCGAGCTGGACCGCCAGCATAGAGTATCAGGCGACCCCCGAACTTCTGCTCTATGGCACGCAGCGCGGCAGTTGGCGTACCGGCGGGCTGAACGGCTTCGCGCCGCCGATCCCGGGGCTGACCGGCGACGGCGGATCGGAGTTCCTGCCCGAAACCACCATCGATTTCGAAGTGGGCGCCAAGTTCTCGGGCAGGCTTGCGGATCGGCCGTTCCGCTTCAGCATCGCGGGCTACACGCAGCAGATCAAGGATGTCCAGCGCACGGTCTTTGTCAGCATCGCCGGCGGGCTGGCGGCGGTTACGGCATCCGTGCCGAAAGCGAAAGTTTCGGGATTCGAGATCGACGGCCAGTACAGCCCGGCCGACTGGCTCCGCATCGGCGGCGCGCTGTCCTACGCTGACGCCCGGTTCACCTCGAACGTCGCATCGTTCCTGAGCGGGGGCGTCCTGTCTTCCACCGCGTTCGGCCCCTATCCCGATACTCCGAAATGGAGTGGCAGCGTGTTTGGTGAAATAGTCTTGCCCATGCCGTCCGAACTTGGCGAAGCAACCTTGCGCGCGGACTATTACGGCCAGACATCGACATGGTTCTCGAGCACGGGTGCAACGATTTCCCCCGGCACGAAGGCGGCTGGCTATGAGATCGTCAACCTCCGGCTCGGCTGGACCGACATCGGCGGCTCCACGTTGAATGCCGCGATATTCGCAAACAACGTCTTCGATAAAGGCTATTTCTCGGGCGGATTGCAGACTGGCACCGCGCTTGGCCTGAACACGGCCATCCCCGGCACCCCCAGAATGATCGGCGCTGAAATCGGCTTCTCGTTCTGATTGGAGGCATGGTCATCCCCGGGGTGTTGCGGCGACACAACTCCCCGGGGACGGTCTTGGGATCAGGACCGATCGATCACGCCATCGAGGCGTCCAAACGGCTTCCATCTCGAAGCGAAATGCGCTGGCAAAGCATGTCCTGAGCTTCGCCGAAGGGTTAACCAGCCTTCGCGGTCCACATTCAGCCCGAAGTGTTCGCCATTTGGGCGGCTTGATGGCGCGAGTGAAAGGGCCTGCCCCAAGTGCGTTTGACGAACCGCCTGGTGGTTCAGCAGGCTTCGGCCCTGAGGCTTTCGGCGGCTTCCAGCGCGCTTTCAAAGTTATCGACGTAGTGCTGAATATAGCGCAACCCGAACAGTATCGCCTTGACGTTCGATCGGGGAAGGCTGGCTCGGCTCAGCATCGACAGGCCGCCCGTGATCCCGAACACCACATTGAACACATTGAAGTAAGCGAGCCGGAACGGACTGATCACCGGCCCTCCCGCATCGCGATAGGCCGCGAGAAACGCATCGCGATCAAGGGCATCGCCAGTCCCGGCGAAGAACGCGGCCAATTCTTCGGCCGGATCGCCGACACGCACCATTTCCCAATCAAGTATGCCAACCACCCGATCGTTTTCGATCATCAGGTTGTGCAGACCGAAGTCGCCGTGCAGCAGCCGCGGTGCGGCATCATCGTGCGGAACGTTATCCTGGAGCCATTGTAACCCGAGGGTGAGCAGGGGCGAGGGTTCGATGCCATCCCTTTCGATCTGCCCGGACCAGTAATCGATCCACTTGCGCGACGCTTCGCCGATGGTGGCACAGCGCGCCCAATGCGCCAGATGCGACTGGGCGATCAGGGGATGCGAAGGATCAACCTGCACCCGATGGACAGCGGCCAGCGTGGCGGCAACATTCCCGAGCAGAGGCCCATCGAGCAAGCGCCCCGCCTTGACCACGGAACCGATGATTTCGCCCCCCAGCCGCCGGCTGACCATGAATGGTCCGCCCAGGATCGAGCAATCGTTTTCAAGCCAGAGCGGCTCCGCCACCGGCAATCCCTGTTCGAAGGCGTAGCGAACCGACGGATATTCGAAGCGCAGGACATGGCTTTCCAGTTCCATAAGCTTTTCGGGCGGTTCGATCCGCAAGACGAAGTCCTCCGTCATGCCATCGCCGTTGCGTGCCGATGCCAGGATGGTCTGCTTCGAAAATCCGCCGGGCCGCAGGGAAAACGCGCAGATTTCCAGCGTTGGATCGCCTTCGCTCCGGCCGCGCATATAAGCCTGGAACCGGACGCGCATGTCCTCGACCGATCGTGCCCCGTCCTCGGGTGGGAAGGCCGAGAGCAACCGGCGCGCATGCAACTCGCGCTCAAGTTCGCAAACGTCACGGCGCCACGCGTCGCTTGTCGCATCGCGGACCGCGCGCAAATCGTGCACAAGCCGTCCAAGGTTGCCGATCGCCTGCGTATAGGCCATCCGCCCGGCCGGCGCGTCGCAAGCCCCCTCGCCGGCCGGGCTTGTGCGATCGATCCCATGCGGACCGGCCGGAACCTTGGCAAGGGCCAGGCCCCGGGCTTCAAGATTCTTTGCCCGGGCAGTCATAGACCGCCAGAATGGCGCGTCGGCCTGAAGTTTGAGTTCGCCGTTGCAGGCTTCGATCACATCGATCAGCCACTGACTTTCCGCGTCGTCGCTCCGTTCGCGCAGGCGTTGCACGGCCCGGTGGATGGTAAGCTGCAGAGCATCGACTGTCGGCTGCACATTCTTCTCCCATGTGCGCACGGAATGCCCGGCGAACGGATCGCGGCTCAGATTCCCGGATAATCCCGGGACGTCTGGATCAGTTCGATGCTGTACCCGTCAGGATCCTTGACGAAGGCCAGCGATGGCCCGCCCGGAAAGAGTATCTTGGGCTCCACGGTGATATCAATCCCGGCACTGCGCAACCTCGCGCAGGTTCCGGGAACGTCGGGGACGCCAATGGCGATATGGCCGTAACCGCTGCCGTGGCTGTAGCCTTCGTCATTGGCCGGGCTTTCCCAATTATGGGTCAGTTCGATCGCGCCGCTTTCATAGTCGGACGAGAAACTTACGAACGCGATCGAAAACTTGCCGGCGGGAACATCATGCTGGACAAGCTTCCGCATCCCCAGCGCCCCGCAATAAAAGCCGAGGGAACGCTCCAGATCCGCCACGCGGATCATCGCATGCAAAATGCGGGGCTCGGTCGCATTGCTACCCCAAACCCACAAATCGTCGGACATAGTTCCTCCTTGAAATCCGCTTGCCGGTCAATTGGGGCACGCCGGACTCAACGCCATTACAAAGGATGACGCTATGCGGCCGCCGATCGGGCGCTGGCGGTGGAGTGCATATCCTGTTTCGCCGATGCGAATTGTTAGGCCGGTGGGGCACACCACGATGTCCGCCGGCGACATATGACGCCAGCCCTCCGCGAGAGGCCCGTATGCGGCTCGATTGGCTGAGGTTTGTGGACCTGCACCAAGCCCCGGAAACCGCGAAGCTTAAAGCAAGGGTGGTAGCGGAGGAGGGACTCGAACCCCCGACACGCGGATTATGATTCCGCTGCTCTAACCGGCTGAGCTACTCCGCCCCGACAACAACGCGCTGGCTGGCGCGTGTGCAGGCGGCGCTCTTAAGGCCGGGGCGCCGCCCGGTCAACCGCCTCTTTGCGCGAAAGTGCAGTGCCCCCCGCCCGGCCTGGCGCAAGCCCTGACGAAGGCCCGGGCGCAAGCCCTGGCGCAAGCCTTAAGGGGAAATTTACCAGCCCGGTTTACCTCGCAAGGGCACCGAATCCCGGTGTGTGAGCCACCCCACTTGCAAAAAACCGCGCCAGAAATTTCCCAAATGCCCCGTCTGCCTGCACTGATGCTGGCCGTGACGGGACTGCTTGCGCCCCTTGCCGGGCACGCCGCGCCGCAGGCAGCGGACGCGGGCCGGCGCCCGGCGCAGCGGCTGTGGCACGCGACGCTGGACTTGCGCACCCTGCCCGCCGACACGCGGCCCGCCGCGATCCGCTTTGCACTGGACGCTTCGGACGCGGCCTTGCGCGGATATGCCCCCCGGATCACCGTCTCGCTCAACGGCATCGTCATCACCGCGACCGCCGCCAGTCGCAGCGGCGCAACCAGGCTGAACACGGCCTTGCCCGATCGCCTGCTGTCCACCCGCAACCGCGTGGACATCGCGCTGACCGCCACCGCCCCGCGTTGCGCGGTGGAGGCCTGCGATCTGTCGGGCGCGCGCCTGATCGCCAATCCGGTGGCCCGGCTGGGCTATGCCGGCATGGGGCTGTCGGGGTTTTCCGCCCACGTCACGCGCTTTCGCGCCGGGGTGGCGATCACGGCGCCGCGGCCCGAAGACGCCGCTTTCGCGGATCGCGCCATCGCCGCGCTGGCCCCCCATGCCCCCCGGCAGGGCGCGGGTCCGGCGCGGATCGTGGTCAGCCGCGACACGCCCGCCGGGACCAGCCCGGCGCTGCGCTTCGATACCGGCGCGGTGCGGATGGACGATGCGGACGGCAAGCCGATCTACGATCATCGCCAGTTCGATGCGCTGACCGCCGTGCAACTGATTGAAACCGGCCGCACGCCGGTGCTGTGGATCCGGCCCGGCCGCAATGCCGTGGCGCCACCGGCGATGGACCTCGATTACGGATCGCTGGCACTGTTCGATGCGCATGGGCGCACCATCGCGCTGACCCCCGGCAAGGACGCCGCGGTGCGGATCGTCTATGCCGTTTCGGCCGCGCGCGACGAGCGGCTGGCGCTCTATACGCGGCTGGCGCTGATCGCGTTCTGGCTGCTGGCCAGCATCGGCTTCGCGCTGCTGATCCGCCGCATGCCGCCGCTGCGCGCCGCTGGCGTGACGGCTGGAGCCACCGCATGACCGCGCTATCCCCCACCGACATCTGGACGGGCGACTACCTCGTTCAGAACGGGTTGATCTCGCTGCGCCAGCTCGACGAGGCAAGCGAGCTGGCCGAACAGTGGGATTCATCGCTGTCCGACGTGGTCATGGCGCGCAACTGGGTGCGGCCGATCCACTATTACCGGACATTGGCCGAACGCTTCGGCATCGCCTTCGTCGACTTGCGCGCCGATCCGCCCGACGCGGCGCTGCTGTCCGAAAACGAGGTGGAGCTTTACGCCCGCGAACTGACGCTGCCCTGGAAGCGGCGCGCCAACGGCCGCATGGTCATCGCCACCGCGCGCCCCGGCCCCGAGGCCATGCTCTATGCCCGCCGCCGCTGGGGCCGCGACATCGAGATCGTGCTGACCGCGAAGTTCGACGTGCTGTGGTCGCTGCAAAGCGTGTTCGGCGTGCGCCATTCCAACCGCGCCGTGCTGGAACTGGCCGAACTCGATCCCGAGATGTCGGCACGCACCGTCATCACCCGTTCGCAGGTCATCGGGATATGGGTGCTGTTCAGCGCCTTCATCGCGGGGCTGTGCCTGGCCCCTGTCGCCACGCTGATCGCGGTGAACGCGGTGATGAGCGTGTTCTACCTCGGTAACTTCGTGTTCAAGGGCGTTCTGGTGTGGTTCGGTGCGCGTAGACAGCAGGTCAACGCCCAGGCGCTCGACGCCGATGTGCGCCTGCTGCGCGACGAGGACTTGCCCGTCTTCACCATCCTGGTGCCGATGTTCAAGGAACCCGAAGTGCTGCCGATCCTGGCCAACGCCTTGCGCCAGCTCGATTATCCGCAGGCCAAGCTCGACATCAAGATCGTGCTCGAAGAAGGCGACAACGAGACGATCGACGCCGCCAAGGCGCTGGGCCTCGAAGGCATCTTCGAAATCGTGCGCGTCCCCGCATCGCAGCCGCAGACCAAGCCCAAGGCCTGCAATTACGCGCTGCGCTATGCGCGCGGCGACTACCTCGTGATCTACGACGCCGAGGACAAGCCCGAGCCGGACCAGTTGAAGAAGGTGGTCGTCGCGTTCCGCCAGATGCCCGATAACGTCGCCTGCATCCAGTGCCGGCTGAATTACTACAACGCCGAAGAAAACTGGCTTACCCGCCTGTTTACGCTTGATTATTCCTTGTGGTTCGACCTCATGCTGCCGGGGTTGCAATCGCTGAACATCCCGATCCCGCTGGGCGGCACGTCGAACCATTTCAAGATCGACGTGCTGCGCGAACTGCGCGCCTGGGACCCGTTCAACGTCACCGAGGACGCCGACCTGGGCATCCGCATGACCCAGAAGGGCTACCGCGTCGGCGTGATCGACGCGACGACCTTCGAAGAAGCCAACGTCTCGCAATCCAACTGGGTGCGGCAGCGCTCGCGCTGGATCAAGGGTTACATGCAGACCTTCCTGGTCCACACCCGCCGGCCGCTCCACCTGGTCCGCTCGATCGGGCCGCTGGGCACGCTGGGCTTCGTGTTCTTCATCGGCGGCACGATGCTTTCGGGCCTGCTGAACCCGATCTTCTGGGCGATCTTCGCGGCCTGGGCGATCACGCAGACCAGCGGTTTCGACAGCCTGTTCCCGCCCGCATTGCTTTATCTGAACCTGTTCAACCTGGTGCTGGGCAACGGCATGTTCATCTATCTGATGATGCTGGCCCCGTTTCGCCGGCGCTGGTTGCGGCTCGCGCCGTTCGCGCTGACGGTGATCTGGTACTGGGTCTTGATGTCGACGGCGGCCTGGAAGGGCTTCGTGCAATTGATCACCAAGCCGTTCTACTGGGAAAAGACCCACCACGGCCTGTCCAAGCATACCGCGAACGAAGTGGCGCAGGCGATGCAACCACAGGCGGACGCGGCATGAGCGCCATGACCGCCCCGGCCGCCCCGCCCCGCCCCGGATCGCTGCTCGCCATGGCCGGATCGCGCTGGACGGCGTTGGTGTTGGCGGTGGCGCTGGCCGGCGTCTACCTGGCGCTGCGCCACATGCAAGGCCCGGCGCACCTGGCACCATCGCGCGAGGAACTCCTGATCGGGCAGTCGCTGCTGGCCACCATGGGCAAGATGAGCGTCGGGCGCATGATCGCGGCCTATCCGCCCGTTGCGCTGGCGCCGATGCTGGCGCTGCACGCGCTGACCGGCGTGGGCGGCGCGGCGGCTGCCGCGATCCTGGCCGCAACGCTGGGCGGCGGCCTTGGCGCATTGTGGTTCCGCGCGCTGCTGCGAAGCGGCTATGGGCTGCTCGCCGCCGCCGGCCTGACCGCACTGCTCGCGCTCAATCCGCTCTACCTTGCCGCCATCGCGCAAGGCCCCGAAGTGATGCTGACGCTGACCGGCGTCTGGCTTCTGGCCAATGGCGCTTATGCGCTGCGCCACCAGAGCGGGGTCAACGACCTGATGCTCTGTTCGCTGGCGCTGACGCTGCTGGTCTTCTCCGGCCCGCTGGGATCACTGGCCGCGCTGGCCGCATTGCCATTCCTGCCGCTGGCCTTCCCGCCCGATATCCGCCCCGGCGGCTATGGCAGCGTTTACCTGGTCATCCTGTTTCCGGTGGTGTTCTGCGTGCTGGGCTTCGCGTTGGTCAACTGGATGATGCTGCACGATGCCTGGGCCTTTCTCGATGCCATGCCCGTGCTGTCGCACGATCCGGCCACCGGCGTCTGGCAACGCGCCGGGCTGGAAATGCTGTTCACCATCGCCTGCGCGCCGGTGCTGCTGGGGCAGATCATCCTGGTGCGCACGCGCCGCCCGGTGCAGGCAGTCGCTTTCGCGCTGCTTGGCCTGTTGCTGACCGTCGTGGCGCTGTCACGCCTGTCGGGAACCGGCCTGTCGGTGGCCGGGCTGCTGGCCCTGGCGATCCCGGCGGCGGCGGTCGCGGCGGCGCGGTGGCCACGCCAGCCAGGCCGATCGCCGCGCGTAGCGCTGCTGCTGGCGCTGGGCGCTGCCGGCAGCGCATCGGTGCTGTTGGCCGAAATGATCGCCATTGAAAGTCCGGACGCCACGATGACACGTCAGCAGATTGCCGATGGCCAACTGGGCGCGTTCCTGGCCGGCCACGACAGCGTTCTGATCGATGGCAGCGCCCACCCGCGCGTGGTGGCGGCGCGTGGTTCGGCGCGCGGACTGATCACCGAAACCGATGCCGCCTATGGGCTTTCACTGCTGACCCACCGCATTCATGCCAGGGCCGTGGCCGTCGCCGCGCCCGATCCGGCCCGCACCGCCGACACGCTCGGCCAGATCATGCCCGATCTCTATGCGTCCGGGCAGCCGGGCTTCACGCTGCTCTATGACCGCGACGGCTGGCGCGTCTGGGCGCGGCCATCCCCAGCATCACAACGAGGCGTCCCACAATGAACGGCATGGCCCGAATCCTGATCGTCGACGACGACGCAACGCTTGGCGCGGCGATATCGCTGGTGTTCCAGGCCGGCCGCTTTGCCGAAGTCGTCCACACCACCAATGCCGAGGACGCCTATGCCCTGCTGGGGCTGGACGAGGACTGCGACGGCTGCGAGCCGCGCTTCGACGTGATCCTGCTTGACCTGATGATGCCCGAAATCGATGGCATCGAGGCCTGCGCCCGCATCCGCACCACGCGCTGCTACCGCGATGTGCCGATCCTGATGTTCAGCGGCATGAACGAGATCGAATCGCTGAACCAGGCCTTCCTGGCCGGCGCCAACGACTTCCTCAGCAAGCCAGTGAAAAACTTCGAGCTTCTGGCCCGCGTGCGGTCCGCCATGCAGCTCAAGCGCGAACTCGATCGCCGTCGCAGCCGCGAGGCCGAACTGCTCAGGGCCGCGCGCAAGGACACGCCGACGATCACCGACCTGATCGACGACGATACCGGCATTCCCGGCAAGGAGGGCTTCGCCGTGGCGATGCGCCATGCGGTGGAGAACGAGCGCACGTATGGCCTGCTGGCACTGCGCCTGACGGACGTGCCCAGCCTGCACCAGGAAGCGGGAGACGACGCCGCACGCGCGCTGATCGCCCAGGCCGCGGTGGTCATCATGTCCACACCCGCGCCGCTGGGCTGGCTGCTGTTCAGCCACGGCGAGGGCCTGTTCATGGTTGCCGCCCGCAACGCCACGGCGCAACAGGTTGCCCTGCTGGGCCGCCAGATCCAGGCCGCGGTTGCGCTTGTGCCGGTGCCCCAGCGCGAAGGCGAGACAAGCGACGGTGCACGGCTCGAATTCGCCTCTGCAATGGGGCGCGGGTCCGATCTGCTGACCCTGCCGGCCGAACTGATCCGCTCGCTCGATACACCGGAACCCGAATTCTATCTCAGGGGAAAAGCCGCATGAACCGCCCCGCTACATCGCCAGCCGTACTGATCGCCGCGATCACGATCGCCGCCGCCGTCCCCGGCTGCGCCCACGCCAGCGCCTGGACCCAGCCGCAAGGCGCTGGCCAGGTCATCGTCACCGGCGTCTATTCGCACAGCGCCAGGGGCTTCGACGCCAAGGGCGATACGGTGGACATCGACGACTACACCAAGGCCGAAGCCTATGTGCTGGCCGAATACGGCGTCACCGATGACCTGACGGTGATCGTGGCGCCCAGTTTCAGCCATGTCGCGGTGGACGGCGCCAATGCCGAAACCAACGGTCCCGGCTATACCGAACTGGGCGCGCGCTTTCGCCTGGCGCAAGGCGCCAGCACGGTGCTGGCCGTGCAAGGATCGGTGCGCCTTCCGGGGCGCAAGCGGCGCGACAGCGTGGCCCAGGTCGGTGCCACCGACAGCGAGATCGATCTGCGCGCGCTGGCCGGCAAGTCGTTCCACATCGGCGCCAGTGAAGCTTTCGTCGATGTGCAGGGCGGCTACCGCATCCGCAACGGCGAACCGCCCAACGAATTCCGGCTCGATGCCACGCTGGGCGTGCGCCCGGCGAAAAAGCTGCTCCTGCTCGCCCAAGCCTTCACCACGGTGTCCGATGGCAACGGGCGCGGGATCTTCGCGAAGTATCGCTATGTCAACGCCTATGCCAGCGCGGTCTATGACGTGGCGCCGCACTGGTCGCTTCAGCTTGGCGCACTGGCCACGGTAAGCGGTCGCAACGCGCTGCGCGAACGCGGCGTGCTGGCGGGGGTCTGGTACAAGTTCTGAACCGGGCGTTCCGACCCATCCGGCTCCGCTCGTCGCGGGCTGCCAACCCTCCAGCGCGATTGGGCTTGTAGCGCCACCGCCGGGGCCGGATCGTGCGCGCGTAAGGGCGAACACCGCTCGCAGAGACCCATGCATGTCATTTTTGAACCGTTTTTCGTTCGCTTCCTCCGATCTCGCCATCGATCTCGGCACTGCCAACACCGTCGTTTACCTGCGTGACAAGGGCGTCGTCCTTGCCGAACCGTCCGTCGTCGCCATCCAGACCGAAGGCGGCATCAGCCGTGTCCTGGCGGTCGGCGCCGATGCAAAGCTGATGATGGGCAAGACGCCCGAGAATATCAAAACCGTCCGCCCGTTGCGCAACGGCGTGATCTCGGACCTTGAAGTGGCCGAACAGATGATCAAGCACTTCATCCGCAAGGCGCAGGGCCAGCGCGGATTGATGCGCAGCGGCCCCGAAATCGTCATCTGCGTGCCTTCGGGATCGACCCAGGTGGAACGCCGCGCGATCCGCGACGCCGCGTCCAACGCCGGCGCGCGCAAGGTCTGGCTGATCGACGAGCCGATGGCGGCCGCGATCGGCGCCGACCTGCCCGTCACCCATCCCATCGGCTCTATGATCGTCGATATCGGCGGAGGCACCACCGAAGTGGGCGTGATCGCCATCGGCGGCATGACGCTGGCCAATTCGGTCCGCGTCGGCGGCGACAAGATGGACGAGGCGATTGCATCGCACGTGCGGCGCAACCACAACCTGCTGATCGGCGAATCCACCGCCGAGCGTATCAAGAAGGAAATCGGCACCGCCCGCATCCGTGCCGACCGCAGCCCGCTCGTCACGCGCATCAAGGGCCGCGACGTATCGCGCGGCGTGCCCATCGAGATTTCGTTGAACCAGTCCGAAGTGGTCGAAGCGCTGTCGGAAGCCGTGAGCCAGATCGTGGACGCCGTGCGCACCACGCTGGAAAACACCGCGCCCGAAATCGCCGCGGACATCATCGAGGGCGGCATCATCCTGTCGGGCGGCGGCGCGCTGCTGCCCGAACTGGACCAGGTGCTGTCGGACGAAACCGGCCTGCCGGTGCGCGTCGCGGAAAACCCGCTGGATTGCGTGGCGCTTGGCGCCGGGCGGGCGCTGGAAGACCCCAGCTACGCCGGCGTGCTCCACGCGACCTGACGGCCGCCTCTACCCGCCGAACAGCCCGGCATAACGCTCGCGCAGCAGCTTCTTCTGGATCTTGCCCATGGTGTTGCGCGGCAGCGCATCGACCGTGAGGATATCCTTCGGCACCTTGAACGCGGCCAGTTGCGCGCGCAGCGCGGCGCGCACCGCGTCCTTGTCGAAGGCGTCCCCGGCCGGACGCACCACGGCGACCACCGCTTCGCCGAAATCGGCATGGGGCACGCCGATGACGGCGGCCTCGGCAATGTCGGCGCGATCATCCAGCACGGCTTCCACTTCGGCCGGATAGACGTTCAGCCCGCCGGTGATGATCAGGTCCTTCTCTCGCCCGACCAGTTGCACATAGCCATCGGGTTCGATCAGCCCCATGTCGCCCGTGATGAAATAGCCGTCGGGGCGGAATTCTGACGCGGTCTTTTCCGGGTTGCGCCAGTAGCCCCGGAAGATATTGGCACCGCGCACTTCGACGATGCCGACTTCGCCCTGCGCCAGTTCGCGACCGCTCTCGAACTCGGCGATGCGCAACTCCACGCCCGGCAGCGGCAGGCCGACGCTGCCGGCGCGGCGTTCGCCATCATAGGGATTGGAGGTGAGCATGCCCGTCTCGGTCATGCCATAGCGCTCCAGCACGCGGTGCCCGGTTCGTTCCTCGAAGGCGCGGAAGGTATCGGCCGAAAGCGGCGCGGAACCTGCCACGAAAAGCCGCATCGGCCCTGCCACCGCGCGGGTGAAGGCGGGATCGGCGAGCAGGCGCGTGTAGAATGTGGGCACGCCCATCAGCACGCTGGCATGGGCCATGTGGCCGATCACCGTGGCGGGATCGAACTTCGCCAGGAAGATCATCGTCGCGCCCGAAAACAGCGCGCAATGCACCGCCACGAACAGCCCGTGGACGTGGAAGATGGGCAATGCGTGGATCAGCCGGTCGTCGCTGGAAAAGCGCCAGTAATCAATCAGCACTTCGCCATTGGAGGCAAGGTTGCGGTTGGACAGCATCGCGCCCTTGGGTTTGCCGGTGGTGCCCGAGGTATAGAGGATCGCGGCGATGTCATCGGCCTCGCGCGGGACCGGCGGGGCCTGCGCTTCCGGCAAGTCGGCAAACAACTGGGCCAGCGTGCGCACCGCCAGCCCATCGCCGCCGATCCGCGCGAACACGGCGGTGCTTGCCTCCCGGCAGACCGCCAGCACGGGTTCGGCATCGGCGACGAAATAGGCCAGTTCCGCTTCGGTGTAATCGGTGTTGAGCGGCAGATAGATCGCGCCGGCTCGCACGCAGGCGAAATAGAGGATCAGCGTTTCCACCGACTTGTCGGTCTGCACCAGCAGCCGCTCGCCCGGCGCAAGGCCCAGCGCGGCAAGCCGCGACGCCAACCGCCCGGCCACGGTTTCGATCTCGCGATAGGTCCAGTGGCGGCCCTCGTCCTCGATGAACACCTTGTCGGCATGGGCCGCGAAACTTGTCGCGAACCGGCTGTAGAGATCGCTGGCCACGGTTCGTCCTCTCCTGTTGATGCTGGCCCGCCCAAAAGCACGAAACCGGCCCGAAGGGGAGAGGCAACGCACGTTGAACCGGCGCGCGCTTGCCCTTAGACTCCGGGCATGACCCAACCCGCGCTGCTTTTCGTCTGCCTGGGCAATATCTGCCGCTCGCCCCTGGCCGAGGCCGCATTCCGGCACGAGGCGGCGCGCGCCGGGCTGATGGCAGCGGCGGATTCGGCCGGAACGGGCAATTGGCATGTCGGCCACCCGCCCGATTCCCGCGCGCTGGCCGAAGCCGCGCGGCACGGCATCGACATCTCGGGGCTGCGCGCGCGACAGGTGCGGGCAGACGATTTCCACGCTTTCACGCATATCCTGGCGCTCGATCGGCAGAACCTGGCGGACTTGCGGTTGATCGCACCGCCCACGGCCACGGCCCGGCTGTCGCTGCTGCTCGATCATGTCGATGGGCGGGCCGGGCAATCGGTGGCCGATCCCTATTTCGGCGACGAATCGGGCTTTGCCGAAACCTGGCGCGACGTCAGCCTGGCCGCCGCCGCGCTGGTGCGCAAACTGGCCGACTGACGCTCAGAATTCGCGCAGCCAGTATTGCATCGGCTTGGGGCTTTCCCCTGCCTCGTCATGATCCTTCCATGGCAATTGCGTGATGAAGCCATCGACCGGCGCATAGCCGCGCTTGCGCCAGAATCCGTCGAGCGGAAGATAATCGGCCGGGCGGCGCGGATGATCGGCCGGGCGGATCACGGCGGCAAAGGTGGCCGCGCTGGCGCCGCAGCGCCGGGCCTGCGCTTCGCGTCCATCGAAAAAGGCATGGCCCACGCCTTGCCCGCGATAGTCGGCCAGCAGCACGCTTTCGCCGAAATAGAACAGCCGCGCCACGTCCAGCCCGCGGGCGCGGAACGGGGCCTGGAACGCCGCCGTCTGCGCCGCCATCGGCGATGCCGTGGCCGCGCCGACGATCCGCGCGCCGTCGCAGGCGGCGATCAGCACGCCGTGCGGCGCGGCCACGAATTCGCGCAAGTATTCCGCCTCGTAGGCCGCGTCGCCATCATAAAGATAAGGCCATTCGGCAAAGACGCGCATGCGCAGGTCGGCCAGATCGTCGATCGCGGACAGAATCTCCGCGCCGGTCAGCACCCGGATCGACAGTGTCATGCGCCCTCCCCTTGCCGCCATGGCCAGCCCGCCGCCTATAGCGCACCGGCCCCACCGCCGACAACGCCGCCAGCACACCCGACAGGCCGGTTTGCTTTTGCCCCCGCATCGCCTATATGAGGCGCGACGCCCCGGCCATGCAGACCCGCGAAAGCGGCCTGCGCGCGCCGGGGTTTGGCTTTTTCGAGTCCTCCCGCGCGGGTGGCCCTGCGGGTGGGAAATTCTCCAAGGAACGCATATGTCCCGTCGCCGCCAGATCTACGAAGGCAAGGCCAAGATCCTTTATGAAGGCCCCGAGCCGGGCACGCTGATCCAGTACTTCAAGGACGATGCCACCGCCTTCAACGCCCAGAAGAAGGGCACCATCCAGGGCAAGGGCGTGATCAACAACCGCATCAGCGAGTTCGTGTTCACGCGGCTGAACCACATCGGCATCCCCACCCACTTCATCCGCCGCCTGAACATGCGCGAGCAACTGGTGCGGCAGGTGGAAATCATCCCGATCGAAGTGGTGGTGCGCAATGTCGCGGCGGGTTCGATCTCCAAGCGCCTCGGCATTCCCGAGGGTGAGCCGCTGCCGCACACGCTGATCGAATACTATTTCAAGGACGATGCGCTGGGCGATCCGATGATCGCCGAAGAGCACATCGCCTGCTTCGGCTGGGCCTCGAACGAGGAGATGCAGGACATCTCGGCCATGGCCATCCGCGTGAACGATTTCCTGTGCGGCATGTTCGCGGCGATCAACATCCGCCTTGTCGATTTCAAGCTGGAATTCGGCCGCATCTGGGAAGGCGATTACAGTCGCGTGATCCTGGCCGACGAGATCAGCCCCGATGGCTGCCGCCTGTGGGACATGACCACCGGCGAAAAGCTCGACAAGGACCGTTTCCGCCGCGATCTGGGCGGCGAATCGGAAGCCTACCAGGAAGTCGCCCGCCGGCTGGGCCTGTTGCAGGACGATAACGGGCCAAGCGAAGTGTTCGACCTTTCGAAGCATCGCAAGCTGCGCGGCAAGTAATCCGGTCGGGGGCGGCGTTCACGCTGCCCCCGCGAAATTCCGGCTGCCCTTGGCCTCACCGGCGCAATCCCCTAACGCTTGCGCCGATGCGCCGTTTGATCCTGTTCGTCCTGCCGTGGGCCATGGCGCTTGGCGCCTGCGCTCCGCAGGCCCGCCTTGCCACGGCCCCCACCGCCGTTCCGTCCGCCGCAAGGCCCGTCTGGGCTTTCGAGGGCAGCGATATCCCGCTCGATCCCGGCTATCGCTTCGGGCGGCTGGACAACGGCCTGCGCTATGTCCTGCGCCACAACGCCACGCCGCGCGGCACGGCAATGGTGCGCATGGAAGTGGCCGCCGGATCGCTGGACGAAGCCGACAGCGAGCAGGGCTATGCCCACTTCGTCGAGCATATGGCCTTCAACGGCAGCACCCAGGTGCCCGAGGGCGAGATGGTGCGCCTGCTGGAACGAAGCGGCCTGGCCTTCGGGGCCGATACCAACGCCTCGACCGGGTTCGAGACGACGACCTACATGCTCGACCTGCCGCGCAACGATCCCGCACTGCTCGACGTGGCGCTGATGCTGATGCGCGAGACGGCGAGCGAACTGACGATATCCCCCGAAGCGGTGGCGCGCGAACGTGGCGTGATCCTGTCCGAAATGCGCGATCGCAACACCTGGCAGTTCCGCAACGGCGTCGATCAGGCGCGCTTCCTTCATCCGCAGGGGCGCTATCCGCGCCGCTTTCCGATCGGTACGGCGGATACGCTGAACGCGGCCACCGCCGAAAGCCTGCGCGCCTTCTGGCGGCGCACCTATGTGCCGGGGCGAACCACGCTGATCGTTGTCGGCGATTTCGACGCCGATGCGGTGGAAGCCGCCATCCGCCAGCGCTTCGCCAACTGGCCCGCCGCCCCGGTGCAAGCGCAGCCCGATCCCGGCCCGGTCGATACGCATGGCGCGCCGCGCGGCGAGGCATGGATCGATCCGGCGCTGTCCGAACGCATCACCGCCTCGCGCCACGGGCCGTGGATCGAAGAGCCGGACAGCGTGGCCCAGCGCCGCGAGACGCTGCTGCGCCAGATCGGCTATGCCATCGTCAACCGCCGGCTCCAGCGCCTGTCGCGCCAGGCCAACCCACCCTTCCGGGGCGGCGGCTTCGGCACTGGTGACGTGTTCAAGGCGGGACGCACCACCAACCTCATCGTCGATACCGTCGACGGCAAGTGGCGGCGCGGCCTCTCCGCCGCCGCGCTCGAATATCGCCGCGCGCTGCAATACGGCTTCGGCGCGGCGGAAGTGGCCGAACAAGTCGCCAATATCCGCACCGCCGCGCAAGACCAGGCCGCATCGGCCGCGACGCGCAGCAACGCCGCGCTGGTCAACGCCGTGTTCGATCTGCTGCGCAACGACAGGGTTCCGTCTTCGCCAGAAACCGCGCTGGAGCGGCTGGAGGCCTTCATCCCGGCGATCACCCCCGAGACCGTGCTCGCCGCGCTGAAGCGCGAGGCCGTGCCGCTCGACGAGCCGCTCCTGCGCTTCCAGGGCCGCCGCCCGCCGCAAGGCGGTGTCCCCGCGATCCGCCAGGCCTGGCGCGATGCGATGCGCGTGCCCCTGTCACGCAGCACCGAGGTGGCCAGCACCGGCTTTGCCTATACCGATTTCGGCCAGCCCGGCAGCGTGGCGAGCGATCGGCGCGAACCGCTGCTGGGCATTCGCGAGGTCCGCTTTGCCAACAATGTGCGGCTGAACATCAAGCGCACCGACATCGAGAAAGACCGCGTGCAGGTGCGCATCGGCATCGATGGCGGCGACATGCTGAACACCCGCGCCAATCCGCTGGCGACCCAGATGGTACCGATGCTGCCCGCAGGCGGGCTTGGCAAGCACAGCCAGGACGAACTGCAATCGGTGCTGGCCGGCCACGCCGTGGGCCTTGCCCTGACCAGCAATCCCGAACGCTTCGTGTCTTCCGCGCAGACCACGCCGCGCGATCTGGAACTGCAATTGCAGGCTCTGGCCGCGCTGGTCAGCGATCCGGGCTATCGCCCCGAAGGCGAACTGCAATACCGGCTCACCATCAACACCTTCTTTGCCCAGTACCGCGCCACGCCCGGCGCCGCGCTGGGCAATGCGCTGGGCGGACTGCTTAGCGACGAAGATCCACGCTTTTCGCTGCAACCGGTGGACGCCTATCGCAAGCTGACCTTTGCCAAACTGCGCACGGACCTTGCGGACCGGCTGGCCCATGGCGCGATAGAGATCGGCATCGTCGGCGATATCGACGAGGATGCGGCAATCGCGCTGGTCGCCCGCACGTTCGGCGCCCTGCCCCTGCGCGAGGCTGATTTCCGTGCGTACGACGACCAGCGCCAGCGCCCTTTCACGCAGGACACCACACGCCGTATCGTGCGCCATACCGGTCCGGCCGATCAGGCGATGCTGCGCATCACCTGGCCGACGCGCGATGAAAGCGACCCGGTGGCGGCCATGGCGCTCAAGCTGCTTGAACGCATCGTGCGGATCGAGCTGACCGAGACGCTGCGTGAGACACTGGGCAAGGCCTATTCCCCCGGCGCGACCAGCGCCCCTTCGCGTGTATGGCGCGGCTACGGCACGTTTGCCGTCGCCGCTTCGGTGGCCATGCCCGAACTGCCCGCAACGCGCGCCGCCATCGCCCAAGCCATCGCCGGCTTGCGCGACCGGCCGATCCCAGCCGACCTGCTGCTTCGCGCCCGCCAGCCGCTGATCGAAGCCTATGACAACGCGCTGAAGGGCAATGCCGGCTGGTTGGGGCTGGTCGACCGCGCGCAGGGCGATCCCGAGGAAATCGACCGCTTCACGAAAGCGCGGACGCGGCTCATGGCGATCACCCCCGCCGATATAGAGGCCTTGGCCCAGCGCTATCTCGCAGCCGGCAGGGGTGTGGAAATCGTCGCCCTGCCCGAAGGGGTGGAGGAGCCGAAATCCTGAGCCTAAAGCCCGCGCAGCACCGGGATCAATTCGTCGAAGTGATCGATCACCGCGCTGGCGCCCAGTTCGTTTGGCGGCAGGTCGTTGAAGCCAAAGCTCACCGCCACGCAAGGCAGCCCCGCCGCCTGCGCGGCACGCGTATCGAAGGTCGAATCCCCGACGAAGGCAGCGCGCCCGGTCACATCGGCGCGCGCGATCATTTCGTCGAGCAGGTCGCGCGCCGGCTTGGCCCGGCCACGCCCCAGCGTATCGCCGCCCAGGATCGTGTAGAAGCGTGGCGATAGCGCGAGTTCGTTAAGCAGCCGAACTGCCAGCGATTCCAGTTTGTTGGTGACCACCGCGATCCGCACATCCTGCGCCGCCAGCCCGTCGAGCATGGCCTCGGCACCGGGAAACAGGCGCGAATGGACGGCGATATTCTCGCGGTAGAAGGCGATCAGTTCGCCATGCAGTTCGGACACTTGCGCATCGGGCAGCGGATCGCCGGTCAGGTCCAACCCCCGCTCCAGCATCCGCCGCGCCCCACCGCCGACCAGGCCGCGCACGGCGCTGGCGGAAACCGGCGGCCGCCCCACCAGCGCAAGCGCGTGGTTCATCGCCGCACCAAGATCGCCCTGGGTATCGAGCAAGGTGCCGTCGAGATCGAATCCGACGATCTTGAAAGGAAACGCGGTCATGGCCGCGTCCGATGCCGCGCCCCGCTGGAAACGGCAAGCGAATGCTGGCAAAGGGCAATCCATGACCCCCCCCGCCCCCCCGCTCGCAATCGTCGTCCTGGCCGCCGGCAAGGGCACTCGCATGAAAAGCGATCAGCACAAGGTGCTGCACCCCATCGCGGGCCGCCCGATGCTGGAGCACTTGCTGGCCAGCGCGGCCGAGCTTGCGCCCGAGCGGCAGGTCGTCGTCGCCGGGCACGGGCGCGAGCAACTGGAAAAGGCGCTGGGCGACCGCGCGTTGATTGCCGTGCAGGAACCGCAGCACGGCACGGGCCACGCGGTGCAGCAGGCCGAATCGGCGCTGGCCGGCTTTGCGGGCGATGTCCTGATCCTTTATGGCGACGTGCCCTTCGTAACCGCCGCGACGATGCGCACGATGCTCGATCGGCTGCACGGCGAAGATGCGCCCGCCGTGGTCGTGCTCGCCTTCGAACCGGCCGATCCGCTGCAATATGGCCGCGTCATCGCCACCGACGACGGGCGAATCACGAAAATGGTGGAGCACAAGGATGCAAGCGCGGCCGAACGTGCCTGCCGACTGTGCAATTCGGGCCTGATGGCGGTGCGCTCCGACGAACTGTTCGCGCTGCTCGCCCGCGTCGGCAACGACAATTCGCAAGGCGAATACTACCTCGTCGATATCGTCAACATCGCCAATGCCGACGGGCGGACGTGCGCCGTCGTCGTCACCGCCGATGCCGATGAAGTGGCGGGCATCAACAGCCGCGCCGAACTCGCCGAAGCCGAAGCGCGCTGGCAGCAGCGGCGACGGCGGCGGGCGATGGACGAAGGCGCTTCGTTGATCGCACCTGAAACGGTGTGGTTCTCGTGGGATACGCAATTGGGCCGCGATGTCGTGGTGGAACCCAACGTCGTGTTCGGCCCCGGCGTCAGCGTGGCCGATCATGTCACCATCCACGCCTTCTCGCACCTTCAGGGCGCGCGGCTGGAAACGGGGGTCGAGATCGGACCCTACGCCCGCCTGCGTCCCGGCACGGTGCTGGAGGAAGGCTCCAAGGTCGGCAACTTCGTGGAAATGAAGCAGGCCGTGCTGGGCAAGGGCGCCAAGGCCAACCACCTGTCCTACCTGGGCGATGCGGAGATCGGCGCGGGCGCGAACATCGGCGCGGGCACGATCACCTGCAATTATGACGGCTATTTCAAGCACAAGACGGTGATCGGCGAACGCGCCTTCATCGGTTCGAACAGCGCGCTGATCGCGCCGGTGCGGATCGGCGCGGACGCCATCGTTGCGGCCGGCAGCGCCGTTTCGCGCGACGTGGCCGATGGCGAGCTGCGGCTGGTGCGCGCAGAGCAACTGATCAAGCCCGGCTGGGCCGATCGCTTCCACGATGCGATGAAGAAGAAGAAAGCGGAGAAGAAGGGCTGAAGCCAGCGCCCTTGCATTGATATCACGATATGATATCACTATATCAATGCGCGTCCTGATTGACATTCCCGATGATGATCTTGCCGTTCTCGATGCGCTCGCCCGGCGCAACGGCCGGTCGCGCGCGGCAGAAGTGCGCGAGGCGGTGCGCGCGCACTTGCGCTGCCGCACCGGGCAGGACTGGATCGCACGCGGCTTCGGCTATTGGCGGGAGCGCGGCGAAGCAAGCGATGTGGCGGACGCCGCCCGGCGCAAACGCGGCTGACCGCGCGTGTCCGACCCCGTTTTCGATACCGACATCGTGATCGACTGGCTGCGCGGCGAAGCGCAGGCGGCGGAAGAGCTTTCGCGCTATGCCCGCCACCGCATCAGCCGCATAAGCTGGACCCAGATCCTGTCGCGCGAGCCGCTGGAAGCGCGCGATCATGTCCAGGAATTAATCGCCCCGTTCGAAATTCTTGAGCTCGATGCGCGTATTGCCGCGGCGGCGGCGGATATCCGGCATCGCCGCCGGATGAAGCTGCTCGATGCGATCATCCTGGCGACCGCGCAAGTCCACGGGGCGATCCTCGTTACGCGAAATATCAAGGATTTCCCGGCACAGATGCCGGGAATCCGCGTCCCCTACACGCTCTAACCCAGGGAAGTACCTGAAAATGTGTGGAATCATCGGCATCGTCGGCAAGGAAGAAGTGGCGGACCGGCTGGTCGATGGCCTGCGCCGGATGGAGTATCGCGGCTATGACAGCGCCGGCATCTGCACCCTGCACCAGGGCCAGTTGATCCGTCGCCGCGCGCAAGGCAAGCTCATCAACCTGGTGCGCGAACTGGCGCGCGATCCGGCCTCGGGCACGATCGGCATCGCTCACACCCGCTGGGCAACGCACGGCGCGCCCACCGCCGCCAACGCCCACCCCCACGCCACCGAAGAACTGGCGCTCGTCCACAACGGCATCATCGAAAATTTCCGCCAGTTGCGCGAAATGCTGACCGCGCGCGGCCGCGTGTTCGAAAGCGAGACCGACACCGAAGTCGTCGCCCACCTCGTTTCGGAGCAGATGGAAGCCGGCGCTTCGCCCGAGGCCGCGGTCAAGGCGGCGCTGCCCCAGTTGCGCGGCGCCTTCGCGCTGGCCATCGCCTTCCGCCGCTTCCCCGACATGCTGATCGGCGCGCGGCTCGGCTCCCCGCTGGTCGTCGGCTATGGCGACGGTGAGACCTATCTCGGTTCGGACGCCCTTGCCCTCGCCCCGCTTACCCAGCGCATCAGCTATCTGGACGAAGGCGACTGGGTGATCGTGACGCGCGACGGCGCACGCATCTTCGACAAGGACAACAACCCCGTCGAACGTCCGATCACCACGTCGGGCGCGTCGGCCGTCTCCATCGAGAAGGGCAATTACCGCCACTTCATGCAGAAGGAGATCTTCGAGCAGCCCACCGTCGTCGCGCAGACGCTGAAAAGCTATATCCACCAGGTCGACCAAAGCGTGGCGCTGCCGCAGATCGATTTCGACCTGTCGACGATCAACCGCGTCACCATCGTCGCCTGCGGCACCAGCTATTACGCCGGCATGGTGGCGAAATACTGGTTCGAGCAGTTCGCCCGCCTGCCGGTCGACGTCGATGTGGCCAGCGAGTTCCGTTATCGCGATCCGGTGCTGGAGCCGGGCGGACTGGCGCTGTTCATCTCGCAATCGGGCGAGACGGCCGATACGCTGGCGGCGCTGCGCCACTGCAAGGCGGCGGGGCAGACCATCGCGGTCGTCGTCAACGTGCCGACCAGTTCGATGGCGCGCGAGGCCGACTTGCTGCTGCCCACCCCCGCCGGCCCGGAAATCGGCGTCGCATCGACCAAGGCATTCACCTGCCAGTTGGCCGTGCTCGCCGCGCTCGCCGCGCACCTTGCGGTCAAGCGCGGGCGCATGGACCGCGCCGAGGAATGCGATGTGGTGACGCAACTGATCGAAACGCCCGCCTGCCTAAACGCCGCGCTGGACCATGACGAGGAAATCGCGGCCATGGCGCACCTCATCGCGCCGGCGCGCGACGTGCTCTACCTGGGGCGCGGGCCGGACTATCCGCTGGCGCTGGAAGGCGCGCTGAAGCTCAAGGAAATCAGCTACATCCACGCCGAAGGCTATGCGTCGGGCGAAATGAAGCATGGCCCGATCGCGCTGATCGACGAAGCCGTGCCGGTGATCGTGCTGGCCCCGTCCGGCCCGTTGTTCGAAAAGACCGTCAGCAACATGCAGGAAGTGCGCGCGCGCGGCGGCAAGATCGTGCTGATTTCCGACGCCGATGGCCTTGCCGAAGCGGGCGAAGGCTGCCTCGCCACGATCGAGATGCCCAAGGTTCACCCGCTGATCGCGCCGCTGGTCTATGCCGTGCCGGTGCAGCTTCTTGCCTATCACGTGGCCTGCGTGAAGGGCACCGATGTCGACCAGCCGCGCAACCTGGCCAAGAGCGTGACCGTAGAATAGATCGCAGGGGTTATCCGCCGCTAAAGGGCAAGCGGCTTTACGCGCCGCTAACCATTCGCTGCCTATAGCGTCCGGGTGGATATCGAGACGTCGCCCCCTGCCGCGCTGCCCAGGGACTTGCCGGTTCTGGCGGTGCTGGGCCTTGCCGCTCCGGGCGATGCAGACTGGCCGCGCCTGCGCGCCATGCAATATGCGAGCCTGTCCCGCGTGACCGTGCTGCGCAGCGCCACGCACGTGGTCGCCGCGCTCGCCGTGGCGCTGATGTTCCTGAACACGATCAATAGCTTCGCCATCGCCGTATGGTTCGCCGCGCTGCTTTGCGCGCTATGGTACAGCGCCCGCGTCGATGCATCGCTGGACGATGCCGACCGGCGCGGGCTGCGGCCCTTCGAAGTGGCCCGCCAGACCCTTGTCTCGATCGCCATCGCGCTGGTCTGGGTCGTGCCGGTCGCGGCGTTCTGCCCCTTTGCCGACTCGCTGGTCCGGCTGAAACTGTGGACGGTGCTGGCCATGCTGATGACCGCATCGGCGATCGCGCTGCCTGCCGTGCCGATGGGCACGCTGCTGTTCGCCAGCGTGGCGGGCGGCGCGTCGATCGCCGCGTTCGTGCTGGCCGGCACGTTCGATATCGCGCTGATCGCGCTGGGCTTCGTCGGGGTGGTCTGCGCCGGCGCGGTCAAGGGTGCGCGCCGCTATCTGATCGCGCGGATCGCCGAGACGGTGATGGTCGAAAAGAACGCGGTCGTCTCCCTATTGCTGCGCGAATTCCAGGAAGGCGAGGCCGACTGGCTGTGGGAGACCGATCCGGCGCGGCGCGTGCGCGCGGTCTCGCCGCGCTTCGCCTTCGCGCTGGGCCGTGACCCGCGCGAGATCGAGGGCAAGGCTTTCCTCATGCTGATCGCCGGCCCGGCCTGGGAAACGGGCCAGTTCCCGCCCAGCATGCATGAACTGGCCGAGCGGCTGAAGCGGCGCGAGAGCTTCTCCAACCTATTGGTGCGCGTCTCGATCGACGGCCAGCAGCGTTGGTGGGAGCTTTCGGGCACGCCCAGGACCGACGAGAATGGCAATTTCGAAGGCTTTCGCGGCGTCGGCTCTGATGTCACCGCGCAGCGCGAAAGTTCCGACAAGATCGCCTACATGGCACGCTACGACACGCTGACCAGCCTGCCCAACCGCATGATGCTGACCGAGACGCTGGCCGACGCGCTCGACTATGCCGAAAAGTGGCGGACGCGCTGCGCGTTCCTGATGATCGATCTCGATCGTTTCAAGGCGGTCAACGATTCGCTGGGCCATCTCGTCGGCGATCAGATGCTGGCCAAGGTTTCGGCCCGCCTGCGCGAACTGATGACCGACAACGAAATCTGCGGCCGACTGGGCGGCGACGAATTCGCCATCGTCATCCGCGACGCATCGAACAGTGGACACGTCAACCGCATCGCCCAGGCCGTGATCGAGCGGCTTTCGCAACCCTACGAGGTCGATCACCACACGCTTTATGTCGGCGCCAGCGTTGGATCGGCGATCGGTCCGCGCGACGGCAATTCGGTGGAAACGCTGATGCGCAACGCCGATCTGGCGCTCTACCGAGCCAAGGACGAAGGCGGCGGCGCGCATTTCTGCTACGAGCCAGCGCTCCACGCCCATGCCGAGGAACGCCGCAAGCTGGAATTCTCGCTGCGCCGCGCGCTCGATCGCGGCGAATTCGCGCTGCACTACCAGCCCGTCGTCGATGCCCGCACCAGCGAGATACTCAGCTTCGAGGCGCTGCTGCGCTGGCACAGCGCCGATCACGGCACGGTCAGCCCTGCCAAGTTCATCCCCCTGGCCGAGGACACCCGGCTGATCGTGCCGATCGGCGAATGGGTGCTGCGCGAAGCCTGCCACGAAGCCATGAATTGGCCGTCCCCGACGCGCGTCGCGGTCAATGTTTCGGGTGAACAACTGCTGGACCCTAATTTCGCGGCCAGCGTGGTCGGCGCGCTTGCCAGCAGCGGCCTTTGCGCGCAGCGGCTGGAAATCGAAGTGACCGAAAGCATCTTCGTGCGCGATGCCAGCCATACGCGCACCGCGCTCGAACACGTCATGGCGCTGGGCTGCGGCGTGGCGCTCGACGATTTCGGCACGGGCTATTCGTCGCTGGGCTATTTACGACGCCTGCGCTTTTCCACGATCAAGGTGGACCGCAGCTTCGTGCAAGGCGCGGCCACGGGCAACCCGGAAAGCCTGGCCATCATCCGCGCGGTCGTGGCCATGGCAGACAGCCTGGAAATGTCGACCACCGCCGAAGGCGTGGAAACCGAACGCGAACTGGACGTGGTCCGCGCGCTGGGCTGCGGCAAGGTCCAGGGTTATTACTTCGGGCGGCCAATGCCCGCGGAAGACGCTCTCGCCCTGTTCCGCCACCCGCAACACCTTAGCCGGGGCGGCTCGGCGGCCTAGGGTCCTGACCCTAGGATCAGGACCTGTTGATCACGCGCCGACCAGGCCCCGCACCGCACTGGCAAATAGCGCGCGGCCATCCTCGCCGCCATGCGCGACTTCGATCCTGCGTTCCGGGTGGGGCCTCATGCCCAGTACGTTGCCCGCATCGTTGAGCACCCCGGCGATGTCGCGAGCCGATCCGTTCACCGGCTCGGCATAACGGAACGCCACGCGCCCATCGCCTTCCAGCCGGTCCAGCGTTGCCGCGTCGGCGAAATAGTTGCCGTCGTGGTGCGCCACGGGAATGACGATGCGCTGGCCGGCCGCATAGCCCGCGGTGAACAGCGTCTGCGCGTTCTCCACGGTCAGCGCCACTTCGCGGCAGACGAAGCGAATGCCGGCGTTGCGCATCAGCGCGCCGGGCAGCAACCCGGCCTCGGTCAGGACCTGGAAACCGTTACACACGCCCAGCACGGGAACGCCCCGGCCTGCCGCATCGACCACGGCCCGCATGATCGGGCTGCGCGCGGCCATCGCGCCGGAGCGCAGATAATCGCCATAGGAAAAGCCGCCCGGCAGCGCGATGAAGTCCAGCCGCTCTGGCAAGGCGGCATCGCCGTGCCAGACGCGGAACGGCGCGGTGCCGGAAACCTTTTCCAGCGCATCGGCCATGTCCCGGTCGCAGTTTGATCCGGGAAAGGTGATGACGGCGGAACGGAACCCCGTCACGCTGCGACCCTCTCGATCCGGTAGTTCTCGATCACCTGGTTGGCGAGGAGCTTGCGGCACATATCGTCGAGCGCTTCATCGGTAACGGCATCGTCCACGTCCAGTTCGATCAGGCGGCCGGCGCGTACATCGTGCACGCCAGTAAAGCCCAGTCCTTCGAGCGAATGCTGGATCGCCCGGCCCTGCGGGTCGAGCACGCCGTTCTTGAGGCTGACATAGACGCGGACTTTCATCGCTGGGCCTTTCGCGCGAAGATCATGGAGAGTCGGCTGCGAGCCTATGGCGCGACTGCGCGCCGGGGGCAAGCCAATCGCGCCGCCGCCTCCCACACCTGGCACCCACAACTGCCGCCCGATCAGAAATCGAACTGCGCGCGCATGCCCAGAGAATCAGCGGAATAGGTGCGATCGGCGCCGGCCGGCAGCGCCGCATCCTTCAGCCAGATATGCCCATAGTTGACGATGAACCGCACGTTGTCCGTCGGTATCCACAGCGCCGAAAGTCCGGCGATCTGCTGCCTGCCACCCACGATTCCGGCATCGCTGAGGTCCAGCCAGTCATAGCGCGCGTTGACCTGCACCGCGCCGATGCCGCCCCGTCCCAACGGCGTCTTGGGGCGGATGCGATCGAACACCCCGCCCTTGTAGGCGGTGGTATCGTCGGTCAGCAGCAGGCCGGCTTCGGCGTAGCCACCGTTGAAAGTGGGATTGGCCAGCCCATCGCGCTTCGCGGTCAGCCAGCTCGATTCCGCCGCCGCGTGGAAGCGCCCACGCACATAGGCCAGTTCCGCGCCCAGCACCCGCTCGCCGCTGACCGCCATGACATTGCCGGTGTTGACCAGCCGCAAGTCGGTGGCGTGGGAGAACGGCCGCACGCTGTAACTGCCCACATGCGTCAGATCGTTGAACTGGCGGTAATGCGCCGATCCGCCCAGATGCAGCGTACCGCCCGCCAGCTTGGGCATGAACACGACGCGGCCATCCAGGCTGAAGCTGTTGTTCGAATCGATCAGGTCCTTGCTGTTGTCGCTGAACACCCCGCCCTGCACCAGCAGCGCCCCGCGATTGTAGGTCGCGCTGGCCCCGACACGCCGTTCGAAGCCGAAGGCGTTGGTAAAGGCGGCGCGCTCCAGGAAGCTCAGGAACAAATCCGATTGCAGGTCTTCCATGCCAAAGAACGGCTTGTGCTGGCCCACCGTCAGGGTCAGGTCGGTGTTGGCCTTCCAGGTCAGGTAGATGTCGGTCAGATCCACCGCGCTGTTGGCCAGGTCCACCTCGATGCGATAGCCGAAGCCGCCCGGCATCGTGCCATCGAAGCCGATATAGGCGCGGCGGAATTCGGTGGCGACGCCCAGGCTTTTCCCGGGAACGATGCCCTTGGGGGCATCGACGCCGGCCACGTCGAGCTGCAGGCGGCCACGCGGCTTGAACGACCAGCCGTCCTTGCCGACCAGCTTCGGCCCGCCGTCCCAGGCGATCTGCGTATCGGGCTTCGCCGTGACGCTGGGCGCGGGAACGGCGGCGGCGGCCGAAGCGACGGCAGTGGCGTTGGCGGCGGCCGAGGTAGCGGCAGCGGCGGCGGCGCTGGCTGCATCGGCGCGCGCCTGCGCGGCGGCGAGCTGGCCCTCCAGCGTATCGATGCGCTGCGCCATCTGCGTCATCTGCGCGCGCATCTGTGCCAGTTCGCGCAACACAGCAGCATCGCCAGCGGCTTGCGCTGCGGCGGGCAGCGCCCATCCCGTCGCAACGGCAAGGGCGACGGCGGAAACACACAAGCTGCTGGTCATGCAAAACGTCCTAGGCAGGGTCGGTTTCAGGTTCGCGGCCGCTCTAGGACGGGTAAATGACAGTTATTTGACATTTGTGACATTTTATTTCTGTTTGATGACAGTTCCACCGGCAGACGCGCACGATTCCGCGCTCGCCATTGAAAGCGCCGGCCCGGCATGGCATCTGCGCCGCTTGCAACGCGGCCTCACCATGGGCCGGTTCAGCGCGGAGCCAGCGGCATGAGCATTTCCTTCTATGGCAAGGTGGCGATCGTCACCGGTGCGGGCGGCGGACTGGGCCGTGCCTATGCGCTGGCGCTGGCAGCACGCGGCGCGCGCGTGGTGGTCAACGATCTGGGTGGCACGCGCGACGGCACCGGCCGGTCCGAAGCGGCGGAGCGCGTGGTCGAGGAAATCCGCGCCGCCGGCGGGCAGGCCATGGCCGACAGCGGCGACGTGGCGGATTTCGCGCAGATGCAGGCCATGGCCGCGCGCACGATAGAGGCGTGGGGCGGCATCCATATCCTCATCAACAACGCCGGCATCCTGCGCGACAAGACTTTCGCCAAGATGGACCCGGCCGATTTCGAAACGGTGGTGCGCGTCCAATTGCTTGGCTCCGCCTTCGCCACCAAGGCCGTCTGGGCCACGATGATCGAGCAGAACTATGGCCGCATCCTGATGACGACATCGTCATCGGGGCTTGGCGGCAATTTCGGGCAGTCGAACTATGGCGCGGCCAAGCTGGGCGTGGTCGGCCTGGCCAAGACGCTTTATCTAGAAGGCGCGCGGCACAACATCCGCGTCAATTCGCTGGCCCCGGCGGCAGGCACACGCATGACCGAGGACATCTTCCCCGAAGAAGCGTTCAAGGCGTTCAATCCCGAAAATGTCGTTCCCGCCGCGCTGTTCCTGGTTTCGGAAGACGCCCCCACCAACGCCATCGTAGGTGCCGGTGGCGGCGTGTTCCAGAGCGCCTGGGTGACGATGAACGAAGGCGTTCTGCTGCCCGAGGGCGAGCGAACCGTGGAAGACCTGGCCGCCGCCTGGCCCCGCATCAACGACCGCAGCACCGACGCGCCCCTCCTTTACGGCATGGAACAGCCGACGCACGCGATGAAAATGCTCAAGAAGGCGGAGAAGCCGGGGTAAGCGCGCACAGGCATGGCGCTGAACGGAACGCTCAGTCCTCGACGATCTTGAGCAGTCGGCGTTCCAGCGGGAACAGTACGCCGGCCAGTTCGTGCCCGCGCTTCAGCACCTGGCCGGCTTCGCCATACAGCGTCCACATGCCCTGCTTGGCGCGCAGCGCCGGGCGCTTTTCGATGCGTGCCTGCGGGCGTTCGGCGGCGCGGCGGAAGGCGCAGAAGCTGGCGGCTTCGCGCGTGAAATCCATCGCATAGTCACGCCATTCGCCGGCAGCGACCATGCGGCCATAAAGATCGAGGATGCGCGCCAGTTCCTGTCGGTCGAACCCGACCTGGCCGTGCTGGCCCACGGGAAAGGCAATGACATTCGCGCCGCTGGTGCTTGCCGGTGAAGCAGGCCCCATGCGCGGTCAGCTTTGCGTGCGCTTGCGCGGAGGCTTTGCCGCTTCCGCGCCGCCGCCCTGCTGGGCCAGCAAGGCTTCCACCTGGGCACGCAGCGCCACCACTTCGGCCGCCAGTTCATCGACGCGCTGGTTGCCGGGCTCGCACGGGTCCTGGCACGGCGTGCCATAGGGGATGAAGTCCTTCGCCCAGGTTTCGGCCGGGATAAGCGTGGAACGCGCCTTCACCCCGACCATCGTCGCGCCTTCGGGCACGTCTTCGGTGACGACGGCATTGGCGCCCACGCGCGCGCGCGGCCCCACCGTGATCGGACCGAGGATCTGCGCGCCAGAGCCAACGATCACGCCATCTTCCAGCGTCGGGTGGCGTTTGCCGCCAACGCCGTTCGCGGGATTGGTGCCGCCCAGCGTAACGCACTGATAGATGGTGACATTATTGCCGATGTCGGCCGTTTCGCCAATCACGGTAAAGCCATGGTCGATGAACAAGTGCCGGCCGATGCGCGCACCGGGGTGAATGTCGATCCCCGTCAGGAAGCGCGCGGTGTGGTTGACCGCGCGGGCCAGGAAGAACAGCCGCATGCCGAACAGCGCATGGGCGACGCGGTGCCAGGCGACGGCCCACAGGCCGGGGTAGAGCAGGACTTCCCAGCGCGACCGCGGCGCCGGATCGCGGGCCACGATGGAATCCAGATAGTCCGTCAAACGCTTAAGCATGGTCTACACCTGTTCCACCAAATCGCGGCTCAAGGCAAGGGTGGTGTGCGGCGCCCGCTCACCTCCTCCAGCGCCTCGCGCCAGATCGCCATGGTCGGCGGTTGCTTGCGTTCAAGGCTCAGCCGGTCGATCGCCGCGACCAGATTTTCGACACCGATGTGGCTACGCTCGCACCGTGGCACAAGATAGGCAGCGGCGCTTTCATCCAGCACCAGCCCGCGCTGCTCGGCGTGGAAGGCAATCAGGTCGGCCAGCATGGCGTCGTCAGGCGTGCCGATCAGCAGCGGCAGCGCCGCCCCCAGTCGCGATGCGAGATCGGGCAAGGCAATGCGCCATTCGCCCGGCGCGCGCGCGCTGACGAACAGCAGCGGCCGCCCGCTTTCCTGCGCACGGTTCCAGCGATGGAACAGCGCGGCCTCATCCGCGCGGTCGGCATCGTCGATCGCCTCGCCCTTGCCCGATTCGGCAAACCAGCGCGCCAGCAGCGACTTGCCCGAACGCGGCGGGCCGCACAGGATGGCGGCGCGGAACGGCCAGTGCGCGGCGCGATCGAACGCATCGAGCACCGCCACATTGGCATTGCCGACGATGATCCGCGATGGCCCCGCGCCGGCACCCGGCGCGAGGGGCAGTGCGATCTGCGACACGGCCTAGCGCCTGATGCTGAGCGCGTTGCTGCCAGCCGAAACCTGCCAGCCTCTGGCGCGCAGCGCGGCGGCCAGCGCATCGATATCGCCGCTGATGGTCACGCGCATCACCGACGTGCCGCCGATGGCGATGCTCGACGTGGACGCGCCCTGCACCCCCGCAACGCCGCGTACCGCCGCCAGCGCTGCATCCACCGCCCGGGCATCGGGCGATGCGAACTGAACGACATAAGTGTTCACCGCCGCCGCGGCGGCCGTGGGCACCGGGCTTGGCTGGCCTGGCGTTGGCGTGGCGGCAGGCTCCACGCTGGCCGGAGCGGCCGCCTGCGCGGCGGCGCGAATCGCGGCGAGCGCCGAATCGTAAGCATTCTGTTCGGCCACCAGCGTCGGATCGGGGCGCAGCAGGCCTTGCATCAGCGCGCCGGCATAGATCTGATCGAGCCGCACCAGCGCCTCGTTCAGCATCCTGGGCACGCCGCGATCATCGGCGGCGGTCAGCGTGAAACTGTCGATATAAGTGTTGTCTGGGCCATAGCGCGCGGTGAACGTGCCGTTCACCGGGCCGCCCGGCCATTGCCGTTCCAGCCGCGCCACCGGCATGATGACATCGACCGCGCCGAACTGGTCAAGCACGTTGCGCCACCAGATGCGGCTGCGCCGCCCGGCCTGCCCCGCATCGAGAATGAGCGATTCGCCGCCAGCGCCAACGGGACGCACGTAATCGATGGCGCTGGCCGAAGTCTGGAAGTTCGCCCACGCCCGCTGCCACGGCCCCCGCACTTCGAAGACTTGCGCCGCGCCGCCCGAATAGAGCACGGGAATCACCAGAAGCGGCGCCGATCGCGAACGCAGCATTCCGCCTTCGCCCGTCACCAGGAACGCCCCCGCCTTGGCCCGGTCAAAAATCACGCCCAGCCGTGCGATATAGCGCTTCGGGCCGATCTGCTCGCGCTCGATCACCACGGCGGAGACCATCGCGTCGATCTGCTCGTCGCTCATCTGCGGGCCTTTGAGCGCTTCCCATGCCTTGCGCTGGGCCAGCTTCCAGCCCGCCGCGCGCGCCTCGACGGCATTCTTGCCGGTCACGTTGACCTCTATCCCGCCGATCTGGATATCGGTGGTGGCCGCGACGGGCGCGATCCCCCGCTCCCCCTCAATCTGCGCGATCAGGCGCGCGGGACCGATGGCCATAAGCGCCACCGCCAGGGCCAGCGACAGCCCCAGGACGAGCTGCCCGGCAGGGCCAATAGCAAGGCGTCCGGCAGGGCCGGGGCGGGTCGACCGCAAGGGTTCTGGGATGATTGCTAGTGCCATTCGGGGAAAACCGAGCGCCTTTTGCCCAAACGGTCATGGAAATCCAAGCGCGAAAGCATTAGGCGCTTGGCAATGTCCGAAAACAAGCCCTCCAAGTCCTACAGCTATGAGCAAGCCGGCGTCTCGATCGCGGCCGGAAATGCTCTGGTAAAGGCCATCGCCCCGCTTGCCAAAGCCACCGCTCGTCCCGGCGCAGATGCCGAATTGGGCGGCTTTGGCGGGTTTTTCGATCCGCGCGCCGCCGGCTACAAGGACCCCCTGCTGGTCGCCGCCAACGATGGCGTCGGCACCAAGGTCAAGCTCGCAATCGACCATGACCGGCACGACGCCATTGGCATCGACCTCGTCGCGATGTGCGTGAACGACCTGATCGTGCAGGGCGCCGAACCCTTGTTCTTCCTCGATTACTTCGCCACCGGCCGCCTCGACAACGGCGTGGCCGAGCGAGTCGTCGCGGGCATCGCCGATGGCTGCCGCATCGCCGGCTGCGCGCTGATCGGCGGCGAGACGGCCGAGATGCCGGGCATGTACGCCGATGGCGACTATGACCTGGCCGGCTTCTGCGTCGGGGCGGTGGAACGCGGCGAGCAACTGACCGGCGACAAGGTGGCCGCCGGCGACGTGCTGCTGGGCCTGGCCTCGTCCGGCGTTCATTCCAACGGCTATTCGCTGGTCCGCCGGCTGGCGGCGGACAAGGGCTGGAAGCTCGATCGTCCGGCCCTGTTCGATCCCGATCGGCTGCTGATCGACGCCCTGATCGAACCGACGCGGATCTACGTGAAAAGCCTGCTGCCGATCGTGCGCGCCGGGCGCATCCATGCGCTGGCCCACATCACCGGCGGCGGCCTGCTGGAAAACGTGCCGCGCGTTTTGCCCGCCGGGCTGCATGCACGCATCGACGTCGATAGCTGGGTGCAGCCCCGCCTGATGGCGTTCCTCCAGGCGCAGGGCCATATCGAGCCGGCCGAAATGGCGCGCACCTTCAACTGCGGCATCGGCATGGTGCTGGCGGTATCGGCCGATGAAGCCAGAGGCGTCGCCGCCGACCTCGAAGCCGCCGGCGAAACCGTGTTCTTCATCGGCGCGATCGAGGAAGGCCAGCGCGGTTGCACCGTGCAGGGCGGCGATGAAAGCTGGAGCGCGCGGCAAAGCTGGGAGGCGACGCATCTTGCCTGATCGCGTTCCTGAACGCGCCAAAGTCGCCGTACTGATATCAGGCAGCGGCACCAACATGGCGGCCCTGCTCTATGCCAGCCGCGCCGCCGACTGCCCCTACGAGATCGTGCTCGTCGCCAGCAACAATCCCGATGCCGGCGGCCTAGCTCTGGCGGCGGCGGAAGGCGTGCCCACCTTCGCACTGCCGCACAAGGGCATGACCCGCGCCGACCATGACCTCGCCATGGACACCGCGATTCGGCAAAGCGGCGCGCAATATGTCGCGCTGGCCGGCTATATGCGCATCCTCACGCCCGAATTCGTCGGCGGCTGGGACGGCCACATGCTGAACATCCACCCCTCGCTGCTGCCCAGGTACAAGGGCCTGCACACGCACGAGCAGGCGATCGCCAATGGTGACAGCCACGGCGGCTGCACGGTCCACCTCGTTACCGCCGAACTCGATGGCGGGCCGGTGCTGGGGCAGACTCCGGTCGCCGTGCTGCCGGGCGATAGCGCCGAGACGCTGGCGGCGCGCGTGCTCATTGCCGAGCACCAGCTCTATTCGCGCATGCTGGCCAGGCTGGTCACGCGTACCCGCGATCCCGACTGGCTGCTGGGCAACGTGCGCGCGGCCGCCCTTGCCCTGCCCGAGGCGGACGAAGTGGTCAGCCACGGCATGGCCTGCTTCGGCATCGCGAAAGGCAAGAAGTTCGCATATTTCAGCCGCGATCACCACGGCGACGGCCGCATCGCGCTGCTGGTCAAGATCAGCGGGCCGGACGAGCAGGCCATGCTGATCGAGCAGGACGGGGCGCGGTATTACCGTCCCGCCTATTTCGGCGATGGCTGGATCGCCATCCGGCTCGACCTTGGCGATACCGATTGGGACGAAACGCGCGAATGGCTGGCGCGCAGTTGGCGGGCGGTCGCCCCCCGGCGCCTGACCGCCCTGATGGATGCCGCCGATCAGTTCTGAAGCGGATCAGATCTCCGAATGGTCCACCACCGGCCGGCTTTCGCGCGTGCCGCGATAGCGGGTTTCGGGGGCGTTCTCGTCGCCGCAGATGATCACGTGGTCCGCGTGGACTTCCAGCAGCGTCCCGACGAAGGGAAACCCTTCGAGGCTGCCGGTCACGCGGTAGCTGACCAGATCGCCCACCTTGAACGTGGCGGGATCGAAATTGAATTCGAACGGACAGGCCTCGCCCGTTTCGCCCATGCCTTGCATGATCGCTCTCCTTTGTGCCGACAATAGCGGAGCAAACAATGGCCGAGCAAACACAAAAAGGCCGCCGGATCGCTCCGGCGGCCCGCTTGTCGCATCGCGATGCCGATCAGCCGACGATTTCTTCGGGCTTGAAGAAGTAGGCGATCTCGATCGCGGCGTTCTCGTCGCTGTCCGAACCGTGCACCGAATTGGCTTCGATGCTTTCGGCAAAGAGCTTGCGGATCGTGCCTTCGGCGGCATCGGCCGGGTTGGTGGCACCCATGATGTCGCGGTTGCGCTTCACGGCGTCTTCGCCTTCGAGCACTTGCACCACCACCGGGCCGGAGGTCATGAACGCGACCAGTTCTCCGAAGAACGGGCGTTCCTTGTGGACGGCATAAAAGCCTTCGGCCTGTTCGCGGCTCAGCAGGACGCGCTTCGAGGCAACGACGCGCAGGCCGGCTTCCTCAAGCGTCTTGGTGACGGCGCCCGTCAGGTTGCGGCGCGTGGCGTCGGGCTTGATGATCGAAAAAGTGCGGGTAACCGCCATGGATCAGTTCCTTGCGTCTGTTTATGCTGTGTCGGAAAGTGGCGCGCCCCTAGCCGGGAAAACGGCGCGGGGCAAGCGGCGGCGCGTTACCATCCGCTGTCCAGCGGCCATAATATGCCGATCTATCCTGGCGACGGGGCGCCTACGGCCCTTCCACCCATTTGCCATCCTGCTGCTTCCAGAACCGGCGGTCTACGCCTTCGCGCTCACCCAGCATGCGCCAGCACGCGCGCGCGCCTTGCAGCGTGGCGTCGTCGAACAGGAAGAACACGCGATCAAAGGGCTGATCGCCTTCGCGCCAGAGGCCATCGGCCAGCGCCAGGAACCGTGCGCCGTTATCGGGCGCTGGGCGCGGCGAGAGCAGGATCGGCTGGCGCGCATCGTGCGCGCCGCCGGACAGGCCGTGGGCAAGGAAGCTGTCGGGAATGCGGCTCCACAAGGCCTCGCTGATGCGGCCAAGCTGGTCGCCATCGTCCGACACCACCAGCAGCCGCTCCCCCGCTTTCAGGCTGTTGCGCGCGATCAGCGGCAGCACCGCTTCGGCGGGATCGCGGCTGAGCTGGTAGAAATCGACCCGCATCGCCCCCCTGCCCCGCTCAGGCCTCCAGGCTGTCGCGCACGAAGCGATCGATCAGGCGCACGCCGAAGCCGGTCGCACCCTTGTCCCAGGTGGCGGCGGGCTTGTCGGCCCAGACCATGCCGGCAATGTCGAGATGCGCCCAGGGCGTGCCCTTGTCGATGAAGCGCTGGATGAACTGCGCCGCGGTGATCGAGCCGCCGCCGCGCGGGCCGGTGTTCTTGATGTCGGCGATGGGGCTGTCGATCAGCTTGTCATAGGCCGCGCCCAGCGGAAAGCGCCACAGCTTGTCGCCCGAGGCGGCGCCCGCCGCGTCGAGCTTCGCCGCCAGCGCATCGTCGTTGGCAAACATGCCGGCATATTCGCTACCCAGCGAGATGATGATCGCGCCGGTCAGCGTGGCAAGGTCCACCACCGCGCTTGGCTTGTATTCGCGCTGCGCCCAGGTGATCGCGTCGCACAGCACCAGCCGGCCTTCGGCATCGGTGTTGATGACTTCGATCGTCTGCCCCGACATCGAGGTGACGACATCGCCCGGCCGCTGTGCCTTGCCATCGGGCATGTTCTCGGCCAGCCCGCAGACGCCGACGACGTGGGCCTTGGCCTTGCGCCGGGCCAGCGCCAGCATCGCGCCGGCCACCGCGCCCGCGCCGCCCATGTCCCACTTCATGTCTTCCATGCCGGCGGCCGGCTTGATCGAGATGCCGCCGGTATCGAAGGTCACGCCCTTGCCGACAAAGAGCATCGGCTGGCTGGTGCCGGCATCGCCCTTCCATTCGATGGCGAGCAGCCGCGCCGGCCGCGCCGAGCCTTGCGCCACGCCCAGCAGCGCGCCCATGCCCAGCGCCGCCATTTCCGTGTCATCGAGCACGCGCAGCGTCAGGCCAGTGCCGGCCATGCGGTCCTGGCAGCGCGCGACGAAGCTTTCGGGATAAATGACATTGGCCGGCTCGGTCACCAATTCGCGCGTGAATTCCACGCCTTCGGCCACGGCTTCGGCATCGCCCCACGCGGCCTCTGCGCCTTCGGGCGCGGCGAGCACGACGATTTCCTCAAGCGAGATTTTCTGATCATCATTCAGCTTGGTGCGATAGGCATCGTGCCGCCAGCCGCGCAGCCGCGCGCCCAGCAGCAGCGTGGCGGTGTCAGCGGCGGAAAGCCCGCTGCCCGAAAGATCGAAGGCCAGCGTGGTTTCGCCCGAAGTCAGGAAGCGGGCAACCAGGCCGCCGCCCGCGCGCTCCAGCGCCGCAGCGCGATCCGCGGCGTCGGCGCTGCCGATGCCGGCCAGCGCCACGCGCACCACCTGCCCCTGCCGCTCCACGAAGCCTTCGAAGATCTGCCCGGCCTTGCCGGCGAACCGCGTGGTCTTCGCGCCCTGGGCCAGAACCGGTTCCAGATCGGCCGGAATGGCATCCTGATTCACCACGCGCGCGATCAGGCGCGGACCGGGGGAAACGGGGGCGACTTGGAACCGAATGCGCATGGATTCTCCTGGGATCGTGCCGAACTGGTGCCTGTCTGCGACAGAAATGCGGACTTTCTGCAACACGGCCGCATTGCAGTTAAGCGCGGGCAGTGCGATAGGCAAGCCATGCTCCCTGCCCGGCGGACCCTGCTGCAAGCCTGTATGCCCCGCTTGCGTCTCAAGCCCTGGACCGGGATTGCCGTGGTCCTGGCGGCGCTGGCCGCACCCTTGTGCGCGCCGGTCGCGGCACTGGCTCAGGATGCGGCGCTGCCGCCAGCGCAAGCGCCCGAACCGACCAGCCCGGCCGATTCGGGCCTGAAAGTGGTGGACCCGCAGGCGCCCATCGCGTTCGAGGCGGATCGCGTGGAATATCGCCAGGACGACGATGCCGTGATCGCCAGCGGCAACGTGCTGCTGCGCCAGAACGATCGTTCGCTGCGCACCGACAGCGTGACCTGGGATCGCAATACCGGCAAGATCTACGCCTCGGGCAACGTCCGCATGGTCGATGAGGACGGCAACCAGCTCTATACCGACAAGCTGGAGCTGACCGACGAGTTCGAGACCGGCGCGATGGAGAACCTGCTGATCGCGCTGCGCGAAGGCGGGCGGCTGGCCGCGCGCACCGGCCAGCGGCTCGACAACGGCGACGTGGTGCTGACCCACGCCGCCTATTCCCCGTGCGAGATCGAAACACTGGACGGCTGCCCCAAGACGCCAAGCTGGCGGATCACCGCCGGCCAGGTCGTCTATGACGAAGACACCAGGCTCATCCGTTTTCGCAACGCGCGGCTTGAACTGTTCGGGCTGCGGCTGCTGCCGCTGCCCGGCCTGTCCATCACCACCGATGGGCGCGCCACGTCGGGCCTGCTGCCGCCCGATTTCAGCTCCACGCCCTCGAACGGGATCGAGATCAGCCAGGGCTGGTATCAGCGCCTCGGACCGAATCGCGACATTCTGGCGCGCGCCTATATCTATACCGATGCGCCGCCGATGCTTTCGGGCCAGTACCGCGCGCTGAGCAGCAAGGGCGCCTACCAGATCACCGGCTATGCCACCGGCAGCCAGCGCGTTTCGGTGGGCAGCGGAACCAGCGCCGCGCAATCGGATTTTCGTGGCTATTTCTACGCCAACGGCCGCTTGCAACTGACCCCGGAGTGGAGCGTCACCGCCTCGATCCGCCGCGTTACCGACCGCACCTTCCTGCGCCGCTACGATCTCAGCCGCGATGACCGGCTGCGTTCGATGGTCGATGTCGAACGGATCAGCGACAACAGCTATCTGTCGATCGCCGGCTGGGCGACGCAGACGATGCGCGTGGCCGACCGCCAGGGGCAGGTGCCGGTGGCGCTGCCCGCAATCGACTATCGCCGGCAGTTCTTCGATCCGCTGCTGGGCGGCCGGATCGAGCTTCAGCTCAACAGCCTGGCGATCATGCGGTCCGCCGGGCAGGACACGCAGCGCGCCTTTGCCGGGGCTAAGTGGGAATTGCGCCGGCTGACCGGGCTAGGCCAGGAAATCAGCTTCACCGGGCTGCTGCGCGGCGACGTCTATCATTCGGACGGCAACGACCTGACGACCACTGCCAGCTATCGTGGCAATCCCGGCTGGCAGGGGCGCGGCATCGCCACCGCCGCGGCAGACGTGCGCTGGCCGCTGGTAGGGCAGGTGTTCGGCGGCACACAAGTGCTGACCCCGCGCGTGCAGCTCGTCGCCAGCCCGAAGATCCGCAATCTGGCCGTTCCCAACGAGGATGCCCGCGCGGTCGATCTTGAGGACAGCAACCTTTTCGCGCTCAACCGCTTTCCCGGCTATGACCGCGTGGAAGACGGCGTGCGCGTGACCTATGGTTTCGACTGGCAGTTCGAACGGCCACGCTGGCGGATCAAGACCACGGTGGGCCAGTCGCTGCGCCTCACCCGCAACGATACGCTGCCACCCGAAGGCACGGGGCTGGCCAGCCGCACGTCGGACATCGTCGGGCGCACCGAAGTGCGTTTTCGCGATTTCGTGAAGCTGACCCACCGCTTCCGGCTGGACAAGGACAGCCTTTCCATCCGCCGCAACGAATTCGACGCCGCCGTCGGCAGTTCGCGCACATATGCCGAAGTCGGCTATGTCCGCCTGAACCGCAACATCACCACCACGGCAGAGGATCTGCAGGACCGCGAGGAACTGCGCTTTGCCGGCCGCGTCGCGTTCGCGCGGTACTGGTCGATGTTCGGATCGGCGGTGGTCAACCTGACCGATCGCAAGGAAGACCCGTCGAACACGTCGGACGGCTTCCAGCCGCTGCGCACCCGGCTGGGCGTGGCCTATCAGGATGATTGCCTTGAACTGGCGCTGACCTGGCGGCGCGATTACGTGGCGACGGGCGATGCCAGCAAGGGCAATTCCTTCCAGATTCACTTCGCGTTCCGCAATCTCGGGTTCCGTTGAGCGCGCGCGGGCGCACGCTGCTGTTGGCAGCGCAGCAGACAAAGTTGGCACCGGACCGCAATCGCGCTATCGGGCGCTCAGTATCGGTTAAGCCGCGCGGCGGCAGATGGGCGGCGCGTTTCCCATAAGCCGCAGACGAGGATCGAAACCACGGTGAAGAAAACTGCTCGCATCAGCGTCATTTCGCGGACCGGCCTCGCGCTGGGCTTGGCCGTGTCCGTGCTGGCCACCGCGTCCCTGATGCCTGGCGTCCACGCCCAGACCATCGCCCCGGCCGACCCGGAAGCGCCGGCGGCCGGCACCATAGCCATTCCCGAAAACGTCACGCTGTTCGGCAAGAACGATCCGAACCTGCGCCGCGCCACCGCGGTGGTGAACGGCGATATCGTCACCGGCACCGATGTCGACCAGCGCCTCGCCCTGATCCTCGCCGCCAACGAGAACAAGGTCAGCGCCGAGGAAATGAACCGCCTGCGCCAGCAGGTGCTGCGTAACCTTATCGACGAAACGCTGCAGATTCAGGAAGCGAAAGCCTCCGAGATCGAGATCCCGGACGAGGAAATCGATCAGACTTATGCCCGCGTCGCGCAGCAGAACTTCAACCAGAACATCTCCGCGATGGACGCCTACCTTGCCCGCATCGGCTCGTCCGCCGCTTCGCTGAAGCGCCAGATCCGGGGTGAACTGGCTTGGCAGCGCCTGCTGCGCCGCAATGTCCAGCCGTTCATCAACGTGTCCGAAGAAGAAGTGAAGGAAATGCTGGAGCGGCTGCGCGCCGCGAAGGGCACCGAGGAATACCGCCTCGGTGAAATCTACCTCGCCGCCACGCCAGAAGCGCGCCAGCAAGTGGGCGAAAATGCCCGCCGCATTGTCGATCAGTTGCGCCAGGGTGGCAGCTTCGTGGCCTATGCGCGCCAGTATTCGCAGGCCTCCACCGCAGCCGTGGGCGGCGACCTGGGCTGGATTCGCCTCGGCCAGTTGCCCGCCGAACTGGCCACCGCCGCGCGCGAACTCCAGCCCAACCAGTTGGTCGGGCCGATCGAGGTGCCGGGCGGCTTCTCGATCCTCTACCTGATCGACAAGCGCCAGGTGCTCACCGCCGACCCGCGCGATGCGGTTCTGGCGCTCAAGCAGATTTCCATCTCGTTCCCCAAGGGCATTACCGAAACGCAGGCCACCAAGCAGGCCAGCGATTTCGCCAAGGCCATGCGCGCGGCCCACGGCTGCGGCGCGGTCGATGCGGTGGCCGGACAACTGGGCGCGCAAGTCGTCGCCAACGACCAGGTCCGCGCGCGCGACCTGCCGGGCCAGTTGCAGGAAATGGTTCTCAACCTGTCGATCGGCGAAACCTCGCCACCGTTCGGCTCGATCCAGGACGGCGTGCGCGTGCTGATGCTGTGCGGGCGCGACGATCCCAAGGCCGATCAGGGGCCGAGCTTCGACGAGCTGATGTCGCAGCTTGAGGACGATCGCGTCAACAAGCGCGCGCAGGCCTATCTGCGCGATCTGCGGCGCGACGCCATCATCGAATACAATTGACCGATCGCCCAGCCGCGCCGGCCCCGCTTGCCGTCTCGCTGGGTGATCCGGCGGGCGTCGGACCGGAACTCCTGGCCGAAGCCTGGCACCGGCGCGGCGAGGCCGGCCTCGCGCCGTTCTTCGCGGTAGGCGGCGCAGGCCTCTTGGCTGCAGCGGCGCGCCAGCGCGGTATCGACGTGCCGATCGCGCGCATCGCCGATCCCGCGCAGGCGGTGACGGTGTTCGCGCAGGCCCTGCCCGTCCTCGGCGATGCGGACGGCGCTTATGCCCCGGGCGCGCCGGACCGCGAAGGCGCCGCCCTCGCACTCGCCTCGCTAACCGAGGCAACCCGGCTCGCCGTCTCGGGCGCGGCGAGCGGCATCGTCACCGGGCCGATCGCCAAGGCGCGGCTGACCGAAGTGGGTTTCGACTATCCCGGCCAGACCGAATTCGTTGCCGCCGGCTGCGGCATCGCGGCGCAGGACGCAGTGATGATGCTGGCGGGGCCAAGCCTGCGCACCGTGCCGCTTACCGTCCATGTCGCGCTGTCGCGCGTGCCCGTGCTGCTCACCGCCGCGCTGATCGAACGGCGCGCCCGCATCGTCGCGCGCGCCTTGCAGCGCGATTTCGGGCTGGCCCAGCCCCGCCTCGCGCTGGCCGCGCTCAACCCCCATGCCGGCGAGGATGGCCGCTTCGGAGACGAGGAAGCGCGGCTTATCGCGCCGGCCATCGCGGCGCTGCGCGCCGCCGGCATCGCCGCCACCGGCCCTCATCCCGCCGACGCGCTGTTCGCCCCGCGCGCCCGCGAAACTTATGACGTGGCGCTTTGCATGTATCACGATCAGGCACTGATCCCCTTGAAGGCGCTTGATTTCGATCATGGCGTCAACGTCACGCTGGGCCTGCCGGTGGTGCGCACCTCGCCCGATCACGGCACCGCCTTCGCCATCGCCGGCCAGCGGATCGCCCATCCCGGCGCGACCATCGCCGCGATCCGCATGGCCGGCGAATGCGCGGCCCGCCGCGCGGCAGGCCCAACCGCATGACGATCAGCCTGCCCCCGTTGCGCGAAGTCATCGCCCGCCACGGCCTCACCGCCTCCAAGGCGCTGGGCCAGAACTTCCTGCTGGATGAGCAATTGCTCGATCGCATCGCGGCGATTCCCGGCACGCTGAAGGACCGGCCGGTGCTGGAAGTCGGCCCCGGTCCCGGCGGCCTTACGCGCGCGCTGCTGCGCGCCGGCGCGCGCGTCACCGCGATCGAGATGGACCGTCGCTGCCTGCCCGCGCTGGCCGAACTGGATGAAGCCTTTCCCTGCCAGTTGCGCGTGATCGAGGGCGACGCGCTGAAAATCGAGTTGGCAGGGCTGTTCGACGAGCCTTTCGCGATCGTCGCCAACTTGCCCTACAACGTCGGCACCGCGCTGTTCACCGGCTGGCTTTCGGGCCAGGCGTGGCCGCCGCGCTGGTCGTCGCTGACCCTGATGTTCCAGCAGGAAGTCGCGCAGCGCATCGTCGCCGCGCCGGGGGGGTCGGCCTTCGGGCGGCTGGCCGTGCTGGCGCAGTGGCGATCGCAGGCGAAGCTGGCGATGAAAGTTCACCGCAGCGCTTTCACCCCGCCGCCCAAGGTGATGTCGGCGATCACCCATGTCACCCCCGGCGACATGCCGGCCGGCGTTTCCGCACGTATGCTCGAACGCGTGACCGAGGCCGCTTTCGGCCAGCGCCGCAAGATGCTGCGCCAGAGCCTGAAGGGCCTGCCCGGTGCGCTTGACGCGCTGGCCGCGTTGGGCATCGACGCCGAACGACGCGCCGAAACGCTGAGCGTGGAAGAATTCGTCAGCATTGCCCGCGTGCTTTCGCAGGACTGAGCAATTTCTTAACCGCCGCCCGTCATCATGGCATGATGCCAACCACGGGCGATCATTCCTTTCTGGAAGCGACGCGGCGCGAACTGGCCGTTTTCACGTCCGACATGATGGGCGCACAGCGCTATGTCGACCAGTTCGGCAGCGCAGGTCGGCTGCGCGCGCTGATGCGGCTTTCCCGTCAGGCGCGGCTACGCGATCTGGTCGAGACATCGCCCCTGCCCTCGATGCTCATCGATCCGCGCCCCGGCCTGCGCATCGTCGAAAGCAACGCGGCCTACGCCGCCGCCACGCTGACCACCCCCCAGCGGACCGCCGGGGAAAAGCTGTTTACCGTCTTTCCCGACAATCCCGCGACGCCGACCGCGGACGGCGTAAGCAACCTGTTCGACTCCCTGCATAAAACCGCGCAAACCGGGCAGATGCACGTGATGGGCACGCAGCGCTACGACGTGCGCGATGCGAACGGCGATTTTGTCATCCGCCACTGGCATCCGCGCAATATCCCGATCTTCGACGATGCGGGCCAGCTCATCTACCTGCTTCACCAGGCGCAAGTCGTCGAAGGGGGCGATCCGCAGCAAGTCTAGGGGGCGTCCGCCCTTGATTGCATCAAAGGGTTCACTTTAGATTCGTGTTGTCCCGTGATTTCCAAGTCGCCAGATGATGCATCTGGCTCGAAATCACTGCAAGGCAGCCCCCGGCCCGAGCCCGGACCGGAGGCCAGCCCCGAAAGCTCAGCCCGCCGCCTGCGCCGCCTTCTTCTTCTGGCGCCAGGCGTGGAGCAGCGGCTCGGTATAGCCGTTGGGCTGTTCCACGCCCTTGAACACCAGATCGCAGGCCGCCTGAAAGGCCATGCTGGAATCCCAGTTGCCGGCCATCGGCTCATACAGCGGGTCGCCCGCGTTCTGGGCGTCGACCTTGGCCGCCATGCGCTGGAGCGAGGCCATCACCTGGTCGCGCGTCGCCACGCCGTGCAGCAGCCAGTTGGCCATGTGCTGAGAGGATATGCGCAGCGTGGCGCGATCTTCCATCAGGCCGACATCGTTGATATCGGGCACTTTCGAACAGCCGACGCCCGGGTCGATCCAGCGCACGACATAGCCCAGCAGGCCTTGCGCGTTGTTGTCCAGTTCGGCGCGGATGTCTTCTTCCGACCAGTTGGCGCCCAGCGCCAGCGGGATCGTCAGCAGGTCATCAAGGCCGGGCACCGCGTGGCCCGCCAGTTCGCGCTGCACGTCGAACACGTCGATGTCGTGATAATGCATGGCATGGAGCGTGGCGGCGGTGGGCGAAGGCACCCAGGCGGTGTTCGCGCCGGAGCGCGGGTGTGCGCCCTTTTCGGCCATCATCGCGGCCATGCGATCGGGCGCGGCCCACATGCCCTTGCCGATCTGCGCGCGGCCGGACAAGCCGTGGCGCAGGCCGATGGCGACATTGCGCTTTTCGTAGCAGGCGATCCAGGCCGACCCCTTGATCTCGTTCTTGCGGATCATCGGGCCGGCGCGCATCGAGGTGTGGATCTCGTCGCCGGTGCGATCGAGGAAGCCGGTGTTGATAAAGACGATGCGGTCCTTCACCGCCGCGATGCAGGCGCCCAGATTGGCGCTGGTGCGGCGTTCCTCGTCCATCACGCCCACTTTCAGCGTGTGCCGCGCCAAGCCCAGCAAGTCTTCCACCGCATCGAACAGCGCGTTGGTGAACGCCGCTTCTTCCGGCCCGTGCATCTTGGGCTTGACGATATAGATGCTGCCCT
>JADLHU010000164.1 GCA_020848655.1 Novosphingobium sp. | reverse complement strand
TTCCGCCTGTTCGCCACGGCCAACACGGTGGGGCTGGGCGATACCTCGGGCCTCTATCACGGCACCCAGGCGATCAACCAGGGCCAGATGGACCGCTGGAACATCGTCGTCGGCCTGAACTATCTACCGGCGCCGGTAGAGAACGAGATCGTCGGCAAGAAAGTGCCCGGCATCGCCGCAAAGACCATTTCGGACATGGTCAAGGTGGCCGACCTTACGCGCCAGGGCTTCATCAATGGCGACATTTCCACCGTGATGAGCCCGCGCACGGTCATCACCTGGGCGCAGAACACCGAGATCTTCAAGGACCCCGGCTTCGCCTTCCGCCTGTCGTTCCTGAACAAGTGCGACGAGACCGAGCGCACGCTCGTGGCGGAATACTACCAGCGCGTGTTCGGCACCGAACTGCCCGAAAGCGTGGTCGCGAAAGCTTAGGCCCCGGCCGGATACTTCGCGCCGGTGAAATAAAGGCCGTCGGGCGGCGCGTTCAGGCCCAGCGCCTGGCGGTCGCGCGCGGTCAGCGCTTCGGCCATGCGCGCTTCGGGCCAGCGGCCCATGCCGACCAGCGCCAGGCAGCCGACCATCGACCGCACCTGATGGTGCAGGTAGCTGCGCGCCTCGGTCTCCACGATCACCGCTTCGCCATCGCGGCGCACGTCCAGCCGGTCGAGCGTCTTGAGCGGGCTTTGCGCCTGGCAATGCGCCGATCGGAACGTGGTGAAATCGTGATGCCCGACCAGCGCCTGCGCGGCGCGGTGCATGGCCTCGGCATCGAGCGGGGCATGGACCTGCCAGGCCCGCCCGCGCTCCAGCGTCAGCGGCGCGCGGCGATTGACGATGCGATAGAGATAGCTGCGCCCGATGCAGGAAAACCGCGCGTGCCAGTCGTCCGCCACCGCCGCGCAGGCCAGCACCGCCACCGGATGAGGGCGCAGCCTGGCGTTGAGCGCTTCCATCAGGCGAAACGGGGCGATGGCCTTGGCCACGTCGATATGCGCGCGCATCGCCAGCGCGTGGACGCCCGCATCGGTGCGGCCGGCCGCGTGCATCGTCACGCGCTCTCCGGTGACGGCAAACGCCGCGTCCTCCACCGCCTGCTGCACCGATGGCCCATGCGGCTGGCGTTGCAGGCCCATGAACGGGCCGCCATCGAATTCGAGGGTGAGCGCGAAGCGAGTCACGCCAGGTGCGTCCCCTTCGGAATGGGAAAGCCGCGAAGCAGGTCCGCGGCATCCATCGCGGGCCGGCCAGCCCGTTGAACCGTGCGGGGATGGATCGCCCCGATGCCACAGCCGATCGCCAGTTGGGTATCCAGCACTTCGCCCGGTGTCGTCGTGAAATGCGTTCCGTGGTTTTGGGGGCTTTCCGTTTCAATACGGGCTTCCAACACCTTGATGCGCTCGCCCGCAAACTCGAAAAACGCGCCCGGTGCCGGCGCAAAAGCCCTGACCTGACGCTCGACATGTTGCGCGCCTTGCGTGAAGTCGAGACGGGATTCCGACTTGGCGATCTTGCTGGCGTAAGTGATGCCATCGACCGGCTGGGGCTTTGCGGGATAGGCCGCAAGGTCCGCCAGAACCTCCACCATCAGCCGCCCCCCCATCTGCGCCAGTTCCGTGGTCAGCACCCCGGTGCTTTTCTGATCGACCGGCGTTTTGGCGCAATGGAGCACCGGCCCGGTATCCAGCCCGGCTTCCATCCGCATGATGCACACCCCCGTTTCCGCGTCGCCGGCCAGGATCGCGCGCTGGATCGGCGCGGCGCCGCGCCAGCGGGGCAGCAGCGAGGCGTGGATGTTCAGGCAGCCGTGCTTCGGCGCATCCAGCACCGCGCGCGGCAGGATCAGGCCATAGGCGGCGACCACAGCGATGTCGGCGTCCAGCGCGGCGAAGGCGGCCTGCTCGTCCGCGCCTTTCAGCGAGACCGGGTGGCGCACCGGAATGCCCCGCGCCTCGGCCTCGCGCTGGACGGGCGAGGGCTGGAGCTGCTTGCCCCGGCCAGCGGGGCGCGGCGGCTGGCTGTAGGCGGCGATCACCTCGTGCCCGGCTTCCACCAGCGCGATCAGCGCCGGCACCGCGAACTCGGGCGTGCCCATGAAGATGATGCGCATGGTCGAAATGCTTTCCGTTTGGCCTTGCGCGCCCTATCTGTGCGGCGATGGCATCGCAAGAGATCGAGACGCTGACGTCGGCCCTGTCACGGTTGCCGGGGCTGGGACCACGCTCCGCGCGGCGCGCGGTGCTGTGGCTGATCAAGCGGCGGGAAACCTCGCTCGTCCAGTTGCTCGACGCGCTGGCGGCGGTGCGCGGCACGCTGGTGGAATGCGGCACCTGCGGCAATGTCGATACATCGGACCCTTGCGGCATCTGCGCCGATCCGCGCCGCGATTCGCGCGCGCTGTGCGTGGTGGAGGACGTGGCGGACCTCTGGGCGCTCGACCGGGCGCGGCTGTTCGCCGGGCGCTATCACGTGCTGGGCGGCCGCCTGTCCGCGCTGGAAGGCATCCGGCCCGAGGATCTCTCGATCGGCCCGCTGATAGAGCGCGTGCGCGCCGGCGGCATCGACGAAGTGGTGCTGGCGATGAACGCCACGCTGGAAGGGCAGACCACCGCGCACTATATCGCCGAGCGGCTGGAAGGCCTGCCGGTGCGCATCACCCAGCTTGCCCATGGCCTGCCGGTGGGGGGCGAACTGGATTATCTCGACGAAGGCACGCTGGCCCAGGCGCTGCGGGCGCGGCGCCCAGTGGGCTAGCGGATCGGGTAGCGGATCGGGCAGCGGAAAGCCCGGCGCGAAACGCCCCGACTTGCCGTTTCGCGCTTCCCACCTTATTTCATGGCCATGGCTATCCGCGAAATCATCGAGCTTCCCGACCCGCGCCTCAAGCAGGTCTCCAAACCCGTCGAGGCGTTCGACGACGACTTGCGCACGCTCGTCGCCGACATGTTCGAGACGATGTACGACGCGCCGGGCATCGGCCTCGCCGCGATCCAGGTGGCGGTGCCGCTGCGCGTGCTGGTGATCGACCTGCAGGAACCCGATGCGGATGCCGATCCCGAGCATTGCGACGATCACGGCTGCGGCCACGATCACCGCCCGGTGAAGCGCACCCCGCGCGTGTTCATCAACCCCGAAATCCTCGATCCCTCCGAAGACATCTCGGTCTACAGCGAAGGCTGCCTTTCGGTGCCCGACATCTACGCCGATGTCGAACGCCCCGCCCGAATCCGCGCCCGCTGGCAGGATCTCGACGGCACCGTCCATGAAGAGGCGATGGAAGGCCTGCTCGCCACGTGCCTCCAGCACGAGATGGACCACCTCGAAGGCATCCTTTTCGTCGATCGCCTGTCGCGCCTGCGGCGGCAGATGGCGCTTAAGAAGCTGGAAAAGGCCCGCCGCGCGGCCTGATCGCGCGACTGGGGCAAAGGTTCGATCCGAATTGGGGACAACGCCCGAATCGCTCTGGCGTTCTTCATTCGTTCTGATAGGGTGCGGAGATGGCTTCGCAACTCGTCCTTATCGTCGCGCTCGTCCTTGGCCTGGTCGTCGGGCTTGCGCTCGGCTGGGTCTTCGGCTCGCGCCCGGCCGCCGAATGGCGCCAGCGCTTCCTGGCGCGCGATGCGGAAGCGCGCGATCTGGATGAAAGGTTCCGCCGCGCCATCACCGAGCTTGCCGGGGTGAGCGAACGGGCCAGCCGGGTAGACGATCTGGCGGCGGACCTGGCCAGGGTGGCGGCGGAAAACGCCGCGCTGCGCTCCGATCTCGCCACCGCCAGCACGCGCGCGCAAGGGGCGGAACGGCTTGCCGCCGAACTGCCGGGCCTGCGCGCCGAACGGGATGCGCTGGCCAGCGAACTGGCCACATTGCGCGCCAATGCGGAAAACTTCGCCGAACAGAAGCGCCTGCTGCTCGCCGCGCAGGAAGCGCTGAAGAAGGAATTCGAAAACGCCGGCGCGAAAGTGCTCGAAGGCGCGCAGGAAGCGTTCCTGCGCCGCGCCAACGAACGCTTCACCGTGTCCGAGGAAAAGAACGAACAGCGCATCCGCGCGCTGCTCGCGCCCGTGGGCGAAAGGCTGAAAAGCTATGAGGATCAGGTCACTTCGCTGGAAAAGCAGCGCGTCGATGCCTTCGGCCAGTTGTCCGGCCTGATCGAATCGATGCGCGTCGGGCAGGACCAGGTCCGGGCAGAGGCGGCGCGGCTGGGCAATTCGCTGCGCAACGCCCCCAAGGCGCGCGGCCGCTGGGGCGAGCAGCAGTTGCGCAACGTGCTGGAGCAGTGCGGGCTGGCCGAACACACCGATTTCGTCACCGAACATTCGATCGACACCGAAGAAGGCCGGCTGCGGCCCGATGCCATCGTCAACATTCCCGGCCAGAAGCGGCTGGTGATCGATGCCAAGGTCTCGCTCAACGCCTATCAGGAAGCGTTCGAGGCGCAGGACGATGCGGTGCGCGATGCGGCGCTGGGGCAACATGTCGCCTCTATGCGCAATCACGTCCAGCAACTCGGCGCCAAAAGCTACCAAAGCCAGTTCGAGGACGCGCCCGATTATGTGGTGATGTTCGTGCCGGGCGAACATTTCGTCGCCGCCGCGCTGGAAAAAGACCCGGACTTGTGGGACTTCGCCTTCCGCAACCGCGTGCTGCTGGCCACGCCGACCAATCTCGTCGCCATCGCGCGCACCGTCGCGCAAGTCTGGCGGCAGGATGGTCTGGCGCGCGAGGCCAAGGAAATCGGGCGCATGGGCGGCGAATTGTATGATCGCCTTGCCGTCGCCGCCGAACACCTCAAGCGCGTCGGCAGCGGGCTTGGCAGCGCGGTGGACAATTACAACAAGTTCGTCGGCAGCTTCGAACGCAACGTCTTGTCCGCCGGACGGCGGCTGCGCGACAAGCATATCGAGATCGGCAAGCGCGAGATCGACGAAGTGCCCGAGATCGACAAGCTGCCCCGGCATGGCGAGGGCGGCGCGCCGGCCGCAGCGGTGCCGGCCCCGGCCTTCGATATGTCGGTGGAACCCGCGCTGGCCGAGTTCGTTGAGGACGCATCGGATTGATCGGGGTGAGCAAGCGGATGCGCAAGGTGCTGTGCGGAGGTCTCCTGTTCCTGGCGGCTTGTGGTTCCGCGTCGGACAAGGCTCCTGCCGCCCAGGGGACCGGCAAGGCTCCGCATGTCGCGGCGTCGGCGTCTCCCGCACCCGCAACGTCAGGCGCGCAGCAGGCGCGGCACTTGCTGGACAGTCTGGTCACGCCGCGCCAGGCAGGCCGCTTTGCGCCGCGTGACGATTGCGGCAAAGTCCCCGGCGCGGCGGCGTTTCGCCAGCGGCTGGCCGAAGCCGTCGCGCACCGCGATGCCGTCGCCATCGCCGCGCTGGCCGATCCCGCCATCCGCCTGAGCTTTGGCGACGATAACGGCCGCGATCGCTTTCTCCAGAAGTTGCAGGCCCCCGATGGCAATGCCCCTGAAGACAATGCAATGCGCGAACTCGCCGCGCTGCTGCCGCTTGGCTGCGCGATCGACGAGGCGGGCGGGCTGACCATGCCGTGGTTCTTCGCGCAGGACATGGGTGAGATCGACGCCTACGACGCGATGCTGGTGCAGGGCGTTGGCGTGCCCCTGCGGGCCGGGCCGGAACCGGGCGCGCCAGTATCGCGCAGGCTGTCCTGGGATGTCGTCTCGCTGGTCGCGGGCCTCTATCCCGACCAGCCGGCGCAGCGCGTGCGCACCGCCGATGGTGTTGTCGGCTATCTGCCGACCCAAAGCTTGCGCAGCCTGCTCGACTATCGCCTGCTCGCCACGCGGGTGGGGGGCGAGTGGCGCATCACTGCGTTCGTGGCGGGAGACTGAATGGGGCGGACGGCGGGCGTTCCCGTCAGTCTTCGTCCTGCCGGCTGCTGCCGTGGGCGACTTCTTCGTCGTGGCCGCTCTTGTCGCTGAAGAAGGCCAGCGCGAACAGGCCGCAGCCCAGCAGGACCGAGAAGAACACGCCCAGCACCGTGGCGATCACCGCGTGAATGCTCAGCGCGTCGGTGTGCGACAGGAAGCCCAGCGCGCCGATCACCATCAGCACCGCGGCCGCCGCGATCCAGCGTACCATGCGCTTGAAATCGTGCATCGCCTGCGCGCGCGGGGTCAGCCTGGGGGTGGCCTGCTGCTGGGGGCTGGGCATTTCGCGGTCCTTTCCTGCGCCGGGCCGGCTCGGGCCGGCGGGTCGTGCGCGGTATAGGCCGCGCGTGCCGGGCCAGCGAGGCAGAATGGCGTGGGGGCAGGCAAGAATATATGTCCCGTCCGGCCCGCGCGTGATGTAGGCAGCGGCGATGACCGGGTTCTACTTTGCCTTCCTGGCCGTGCTGATCGCCGGCGTGGGCGCGCGCGATCAGGCCGCGATCGCCGCGCTGGTGCAGCGCCAGGGCGCGCGGCCGGGCGTGCTGGTGACGGGTCTGGCGATCAGCGTGGCGACCGCGGCCTTCGCGGCCTGGGCGGCGCAAGTGATCGCGCCCTTGCTGTCACCCAACGCGCGGCTGTTCTTCGCCGGGCTGGCGCTGGCGCTGGCCGGGGGCGAATCGCTGCTGCTGATGCCCGGCCGCCGCCCGCAGGAACCCACGCTGTCGCTGGGCGCGCTGGCCATCGTCCTGCTGGCCCATCAGGCCACCGATGCGGCGCGATTCCTGGTCTTCGCCATCGCGGTCGCCACCCATGCGCCCTTGCCAGTGGGCATCGGCGGGGCGGCGGCGGGCGCGGCCATCGTGTTCGCCGGCTGGCTGGCGCCCGAACTGGTGCTCGACCCGCGCCTGCGCTCGCTGCGCCGGGGGCTGGGCGCGCTGCTGCTGGCGGCGGGCGCATTCCTGTGCCTGCGCGCCATGGGCCGGATCTGAGCGCGGCCCTGTTCGCGCGCGCGCGCTGGTGATAGCCTGCGCGGATGACCGAAATCCGCATGATCGAGAGTGCCAGCGATGCCGCGATCGCCCGCTGGCTGGAACAGCGCCTCGCTGCCGCGCTGGCGACGACGCCCGGCGAAATCGCGATTTCGGTGCCCGGCGGGTCGACGCCCTTTCCGATCCTGGCGGACCTGGCCCAGGCGCCCCTGGCCTGGTCGCGCATCGCCGTCTGGCCGGGGGACGATCGCATCGTTGCCGAAGATCATCCGGCCAGCAATGTCGGGCGCATCCGCGCGCTGCTGGAGCCGGCGGGCGCGCGCATCGTGCCGCTGGCGGAAGGCGCGGTGCCGCCGCGTTTCGCGCTGGTCTGGCTGGGCATGGGGGCTGACGGGCACATCGCCTCGCTGTTCCCGAACACCGATCCGCGCGTCGACGATCCGCAATCGCTGCGCCGGCTGACGCCCGATCCGCTGCCGCCCGAAGCCCCGTTCGACCGGCTGAGCCTGACGATCCCCGCGTTGCTCGCCGCCGATGAATTGCTGTTCGTGCTGCGCGGCGCCGACAAGCGCGCGCTGTTCGAAGCCGCCGTGGCGGGCGCGAACGACTTGCCCGTGGCGCGGCTGCTGGGCGCGGCGCGCCAGCCGGTGACATGCTTCACCTGATCCCCGCGCCGCTCCACCGCGCGGGCCTGCGCCTGGCCCATGCCTTGCGCAAGCGATGGTGGCGCCTGCGCAAGCCGCGCCTGCAGGGGTGCCGCGTGCTGGCGATAGACGGCGCGGGCCGCATCCTGCTGATCCGCCACAGCTATGGTTCGGGGCAATGGATGCCGCCCAGCGGCGGCCTGCGCCGGGGCGAGGCGCCGCTGGTGGCGGCGGTGCGCGAACTGCGCGAGGAGGCGGGCTGCGGCCTCGATGCGGCGGCGCAAGTGGCGCTGATCGTCGAAGCGCTGCACGGGACGGGCAACGCGGTGCATGTGATCGCCGGCCGCGCCACCGGGGCGGTCAGGCCGGACGGCCGCGAAGTGATCGCCGCCGCGTTCTTCGCGCTCGACGCGCTGCCCGGCGACATGCCCGCCGGCCTTCGCGCCGACCTGCCGGGCTGGGTGGCGGCCTATCGGGGATAGCTTCCGGGCGGGTGCGTGGGGATCAGGCCATCCCTATAGCAGCGAAAGTTGGGCGTCGTGCGCGTCGGGTTCCGGCTCGCTATCGCCCTCCAGCGCCGAAAGCGTCAGGCCCATCAGGCGGACGGGCTGGGGCAGGGGCAGCGCTTCGTCCAGCAGGGCATGGCCCAGCGCCGCAAACTCGGCCTTGTCGGCCACCGCGCGGGGCAGGGACTTGGCGCGGGTGTGCGTGGTGAAATCGGTGTGTTTCAGTTTCAGCGTCACCGTGCGGCCTTTCGCGCCGGCGCGTTCGATCCGATCCCACACGATGTCGATGATATTGCCGAGCGCCTCGCGCAGCATCGCGCCCGATGACAGGTCGGTCTCGAACGTCCGCTCGCCCCCCAGCGACTTGCGCGGGCGATTGGCGCTGACCCGGCGCAAGTCGATGCCGCGCGCGGCGCGATAGAGGTAATCGGCCATCGCGCCGAAATGGGTGCGCAGGAAGGCGATGTCGCGCGCGCGCAGGTCCGCCCCGGTCTCGATCCCCAGCCTGGCCATCTTTTCCGCGCCACGCGGGCCGATGCCGTGAAAGCGGCGCACCGGCAGCCTGTCGACGAAGGCCACGCCTTCGCCGGGCCGGATCAGGCACAATCCGTCGGGCTTGTTCTGGTCGCTGGCCAGCTTGGCGAGGAACTTGTTGTACGAGACCCCGGCGCTGGCGGTAAGGCCGGTTTCGGCGCGGATGCGCTGGCGGATCATTTCGGCGATGCGCGTGGCCGATCCGATGCCGCGCAAGTCGTCGGTCACGTCGAGATAGGCCTCGTCGAGCGACAGTGGCTCCACGTGCGGGGTGTAGTCGCGGAAGATCGCGCGGATCTGCTGCGATACCTGCCGATAGACATCGAAGCGCGGGCGGCGGAACACCAGATCGGGGCACAGCCGCGCCGCGCGCACCGAAGGCATCGCCGATCGGACGCCGAAGGCACGCGCTTCATAGCTGGCCGCCGCGACGACGCCGCGTTCCGACGATCCGCCCACGGCCACCGGCCGGCCGCGCAGCGCGGGTTCGTCGCGCTGTTCGACGCTGGCGAAGAAGGCATCCATGTCGACATGGATGATCTTCCTGAGGCCGTTCGCCGCTTCGCCACCGTCGCTGTCATCGTCGGGGATCATCGCCGCACGATAGCAGGCCGCGATCGCGCTGTCGCGATGTGGGCCTGATGATAGCGGGGCGATGGAACCGTGCGATCTCTTTGCGGTTTCGCGTCCTAAGGCCTAGCCATCCGCGCCCGTCTCGGCCAATAGCGCGGCCATGACGTCCTCTCCCTCCACTGCAGATTCCCGCGCGTTCCCGATGAGCGAGCGCGAATTCGTGGCGATGATGGCGCTGATGCAGGCGCTTCAGGCGCTGGCGGTCGATGCCATGCTGCCCGCGCTGGGCGTGATGTCGCGCGATCTCGGCGTGGATAGCGCCAACCAGCGCCAGCTCGTGGTCGGCGTGTTCCTGCTGTTCGGCGGGCTGGGGGCGCTGTTCCCCGGCGCCGTCGCCGATCGCTTCGGGCGCCGGCCGGTGCTGATCGGCTGTCTGGCGGGCTATGTCGTGTTCAGCCTGGCTGCTGCGCTGACCGGCGATTTCACCGCGCTGCTGGTGATGCGCGCCGCTGCCGGTTTCATTTCCTCCGGGATCATGGTGATGGCAACAACCATCATCCGCGACCGCTTTACCGGCGACAAGATGGCGCGCACGCAATCGCTGGTGGTGATGGTGTTCATGTTCGTGCCGATGATCGCGCCCACGCTGGGCCAGGCGGTGCTGCTGGTGGCGAACTGGCGCTGGATCTTCGGCATCATGGCGGTGCTGGGCGTGGGCATCACGCTGTGGGTGATGATGCGCCTGCCCGAAACGATGCATCCCGAATTTCGCCAGCCGATCCGCGTGAGCGCGATCCTGGGCAACATGCGTGATGGACTGTCACACCGCGAGGCCATGGGCTATGTCTTCGGCATGGCCTTGGTGCAGGGGGCGCTGTTCGGCTATATCAACAGTTCGCAGCAGCTTGTGGCCGAACATTTCGGTGCGGGAGAGAATTTCCCGCTGATCTTCGGCGCGATGGCGCTGATGATGGTCTGCACCAACCTGGCCAATTCGCGCATCGTGATGCGCTTTGGCGCGCGGCGCGTCTCGCATTCGGCGCTGCTGGCCTATATCCCGCTGGCGGCGCTGCAACTGGGGCTTTCGATCCGGGGCGGCGAGACGCTGTGGGAATTCACCGCGGTGATGACGCTGAACTTGTGTCTGATGGGCTTCCTCGGCGCCAACTTCAGCTCGATCGCCTTGCAGCCCTTCGGCCGCTCGGCGGGAGCGGCGGCATCGGTGCAGACATTCGTGCGCATGGTCGGTGGTTCGCTGCTGGGCGCCTATATCGGCCAGCTTTATGACGGATCGCCCCGGCCGCTGGCCACCGCGATGCTGCTGGGCGGATCGGGGGCGCTGCTGCTCGTGCTCTACAGCGAGCGTGGACGGCTGTTCAAGCGCCGGAACATGCCGGCGGTTCCGCCGATCTGACGTGGGAATCGGCCCGCGCCAGCGCGGCCAGTTCACGCCGCGACAGCGCGGGGCGCGGGGCGGACGGCGGCGGGGTCAGCGCCCGCCACAGCCCGCGCGCCACGAAGCCCAGCTTGGCGCCGCGCGTGGTGGTGATGCGCGCGTCCAGCGTGCCCGCGCCGCGCCGCTCCGCCTCGCGCGCGATTGCGCCATAGATGCCGGCGGCGCAGAGCACGGCCCAGCGCTGGCGAAACGCCAGCCGAGCCGCGCCGACCCGCGCCGATGCTTCATAGGCCGCCTCCGCCGCGCCAAGCCGCGCGACCAGCGCCGCCACCGCCGGGCGATGTTCTGGCGCGAGCAGGCTGGCGGGGGCGATCCCGCCCTCGGCCAGCCATCGCGCCGGCAGATAGCAGCGCCCGGCGGCGTGATCCTCGGCCAGATCGCGCGTGATATTGGCCAGTTGGAACGCCAGGCCAAGGTCGCAGGCGCGGTCCAGCGTGTCCTCGTCGTCCGGGGTGATGCCCATGACCACCGCCATCATCACGCCCACCGCACCGGCGACGTGATAGCAATAGCGCAGCAGGTCCGCCTCGGTATCGGGGCGCCAATCCGCTGCATCCAGCGCGAAGCCGGCGATCACATCATCGGCCATGGCGGGTGTCAGCCCCGTTTCGCGCGCGACAAGGCCCAGCGCGTCGAACGCGGGATCGCCAGAAGGCTCGCCGGCAAAGGCCTGCGCGGTGCGGCGGCGGATCGTGGCGAGCCGTTCCTCCGCGCCCGACTGGTCGCCCAGCGCGCCGCCCATGTCCTGCGCATCGGCCAGGTCGTCGCAGGCGCGGCACCAGGCATAGAGCAACCACACCCGTTCGCGCGTGGTCTTGTCGAACAGGCGGCTGGCGGCGGCGAAGCTTTTCGACCCGCGCCGGATCGCGGCATGGGCATGGGCGACGAGAAGGTCGCGCCGCACGGCGGCTAGCGGGTTTTCCGCGTCGTTCGTCATCGCGGGCGGCGCGAAGCGATCCCGGGCGGCCCGTGGCGCTCTGGATTGCCGCGCGGCTGCGCCGCTTGCCATGACGAGGGCCGGGACGCGCTGTGCGCCGCGCCTGCCGTCACAGGTCGCTGGCCTTCATCTTCGTGATCGGCACCGGCGGTTCGTGCGCGGCCATGCGGGCCAGCAGCAGGTCGAGTTCGGGTTCGGCGATGATGATGCCCTGATGATGCGGGCGGACGAAGCCGGTTTCGGCCATGTGGCGATTGAAGGCCAGAAGGTGATCGAAAAACCCGAAGGCGTTGAGCAGGCCCACGGGCTTGGCGTGATAGCCAAGCTGCGCCCAACTGACCGCTTCCCACAGTTCGTCCATCGTGCCGACGCCGCCGGGCAGGGTCAGGAACCCGTCGGAAAGATCGGTGAAAATGCGCTTGCGCTCGTGCATGCCGGGCACGACGTGCAACTGCGTGCATTCGTGGTTGGCGACCTCGCCCGCCACCAGCGCTTCGGGGATCACGCCGATCACTTCGCCCCCGGCCGCCAGCGCGCCGCCGGCCAGCGCGCCCATCCGGCCCAGCCGCCCGCCGCCATAGACCAGGCCGATGTCGCGCCGGGCCAGTTCCTCGCCCACCGCGCGGGCCAGCAGGATATAGCGCGGATCGGCGGGGGTGGCCGAACCGCAATAGACGGCGATGCGCTTCATCTCAGATCGTCCACCATCAGCTTGGCGGTCGCCTTGGCGCTGCCGACGACGCCGGGGATGCCCGCGCCGGGATGAGTGCCGGCGCCGACGAAATAGAGGTTGCGGATCTGGTCGTCGCGGTTGTGCGTGCGGAACCAGGCGCTTTGCGTGAGGATCGGTTCCAGGCTGAAGGCGCTGCCTTGCCAGGCGTTGAGATCGATGGCGAAATCGCGCGGCGCATAGTGGAACTTGGTGACGATCCGATCGTGGATATCGGGGATCAGCCGCCGTCCCACTTCATCGAGAACGCGCTTTTCCAGCAGCGGGCCGACCTGTTCCCAGTCGATCGGCAGCTTGCCCTGGTGCGCCACCGGGATGAGCGCATAGAACGTGCTCTTGCCCGGCGGGGCGACCGAGGGATCGGTCACGGTCGGGTGGTGGAGATAGATCGAGAAGTCCTGCGGCAGCACGCCGTGATCGTAGATGTCGGCCAGCAGCCCTTTATAGCGCGGGCCGAACAGGATCATGTGGTGCGGGATGCCCGGCCAGCTTCCTTCCACCCCGAAATGGACGACGAACAGGCTGGGGCTGAAGCGCTTGGCGGCCAGCTTCTTCGCCACTTGCTTGCCGCGCGGGCTATCGATCAGCAAGTCGCGGTAGGAATGCATGATATCGGCGTTGCTGGCCACCGCATCGAAGCGTTCGCGCCAGCCGCTGACGGTTTCCACTTCGCTCGCCCGGTCGCCCAGCGTGTGGATGTGCAGCACCGGATCGTGCAGGCGGATCGTGCCGCCCAGCCGCTCGAAATGCTTGACCATGGCGGCGATCAGGCGGTTGGTGCCGCCCTTGGCCCACCACACGCCGCCATCCTTTTCCAGCTTGTGGATCAGCGCGTAGATGGCGCTGGTGGTCATCGGATTGCCGCCGACCAGCAGCGTGTGGAACGAGAACGCCTCGCGCAGCTTCTCGCTTTTCATGAAGCTGGACACCATCGAATAGACAGAGCGCCAGGCCTGGTATCGGGCCAGCGCCGGCGCGGCTTTCAGCATCGATCCGAAATCGAGGAAGGGCACGTGCCCCAGCTTGACATAGCCTTCCTCATAGACCCCGGCGGCATAGTCGGCGAAGGCATCGTAGCCGGGCAGGTCCTCGGCCGAGATGCGGCCGATCTCGCGGCGCAACTGGGTGTCGTCGTTCGAATAGTCGAAATTGGTGCCGTCGGGCCAGTTGAGGCGGTAGAACGGCATGACCGGCATCAGTTCGATGTCGTTTGCCATGTCGTGCCCCGAAAGGCGCCACAATTCGCGCAGGCATTCGGGATCGGTGACCACGGTAGGCCCGGCATCGAACGTGAAGCCATCGCGTTCCCAGAAATAGGCGCGGCCGCCCGGCTTGTCGCGCGCTTCGACCACGGTGGTGGCGATGCCCGAAGATTGCAGGCGGATGGCCAGCGCCAGCCCGCCGAACCCCGATCCGATGATGCAGGCGCGTTTCATGCCTCGTTCCCCAGGGGTGCGTGGCCCAGCGGCGCGAGCGGACGGCCGCCGCCGGCCAGGCTGGCCATGGCCGCGCCGATCGGCACGGGCGGCCTGCCGGCCAGGATGCGCATGCGATCGAAAGCGGTGGAGCGGCCGGCATAGAACCGTTCGATCAACGGCTCGGGCAGGCGATAGAAGCGTTCCAGCATCCTGTAGCGCAGGGGCGGTTCGGCGGCGCCGAACAGCATTTTCGTGAGCATCCGATAGAAACTCCCCCGCCGCCAGTGCGACCCGGCCCATGCATAGCTTGCCGATGCCAGCGCCGCACCCGAAAGATTCGCCTGCCCGGCCAGATAGCGCGCAAAGCGCACCGCATCGGGCAGCGAATAGCTGGTCAGCGGGTGGACCAGCGCCGCGCGCGCGCCGGCCCGCGCCGGGGTGTCAGCCCCGGCAGCGGTGGCGGGATCGGGCCAGAACGCGGTGAAATCGCCCGCGCCGATAACGGGCAGCACGCCCGTTTCCTCGCGCGTTACCGCCGCCACGCGCCATCCTTGTGCCTGGGCATAGGCGGCGATACGGGCGCGCAGCGTGGGCAGGTCAAGCGCGGGATCATCGGCATAATAGGTGTCCTCGACGAAGACCTCGGTTTCGGAAAACGGCAGGCAATAGACGAAGCGATAGCCATCGATCTGGTCCACCGTGGCGTCCATCACGATCGGGCGGGCCAGGCCGTGCGGCGCATCGAGCTTCAGCATCTGCCCGGCGAACTTCTGCCAGCCCCCGGCCATGTGCGGCAGTCCGCCGCCGCCGCGTGCGTCGATCACGCCGCCCGCGCGCAGCACCGTGCCATCGGCCAGCGTGACGTGGCCCTGGCCGACCTGGCTGACGCGGGTTCGCGTTATCAGCGCTTCGGCGGGCAGCGCCGCGCGCAGCGCTGCGTCCAGCCGGTCGCTTGTGGCGGTGTGATAGGCGTTGGCAAGCTGGCGGGCGTGCGCGGGAAAGCGCACTTCGTATCCCTGCCAGCGCGCCGCCACCAGCGGCTCCACCAGCCACACCTGATCGGCGGCGATGTCGCTGGCGAAGAACGACCAGAAATGATTGCCGCCAAAACGATCGCCGCTTTCGATCAGCACCAGCCGCACGTCGGGCCGCAGGCGGGCGAGCGCCAGCGCGATCAGGCCGCCGGCCAGCCCGCCGCCCACAATGGCAATATCGATGTCGCGACCGTTCATCGCCGCGAGCCTTAGGCGCTGCGGCCCATGGCGGCAACGGTCCCTATCGGACAGCTTTGGTGCGGCTTGGCATCGCCGCGCCCTTGCGGCATGGCTGGCGGATGAGCGCAAGCATCCTCATCGCGCCGGCAAGCCTTGCCGACGCCGCGCCGATCGCGGCGATCTATGCCCACCATGTGCGGCACGGCACCGCCACGTTCGAGACCGTGCCGCCCGGCGTGGACGAGATCGCCGCACGCATGGCCAAAGTGCTGGACGCCGGCTGGCCCTGGCTGGTGGCGCGCGAGGGCCAGGGTGGAGACGTGGTCGGCTATGCCTATGCGGCGCAGTACAACCCGCGCGCCGGCTATCGCTACGCCTGCGAGGACAGCATCTACCTGCGGCATGACCGGCAGGGGCGGGGCCTGGGCACGCGGTTGCTGGCGGCGCTGCTCGAAGCGTCGCAGGCCTGCGGCTTTCGCCAGATGATCGCCGGGATCGCCGGCAGCGAGCCGGCCTCGCTGGCGCTGCACGCGCGCGCCGGCTTTGCGCAAGTGGCGCGGCTGGCCAGCGTCGGGCGCAAGCACGGGCAGTGGCTGGATGTGATCTACATGCAGCGCGCGCTGGGCGATGGCGATGCCGCGCCGCCGCCGCAGGAACCCTGACGATCCGCGCGGCCGCATTGCCAGACAAAAAAAGGGCCGGTCCGAAGACCGACCCTATGAAAGTTTTGGGAGAGGATGCCTGAAAGGCACGCCCCTTATGAGTCGAATCGCGTCATGCTGCAAGTGCGAAAGGCGGTGGCATTGTTGCAAAATACGCAACTAAGTGCTCGCATTCGCCCGCCTTTGCTTCAGTTTTCCGCAATCGCGCCGAACAAGTCGTGCGCGTCGGCATCTTCCACGAGCACATCCACGAAATCGCCGGGGCGCAGCGTTGCCGGCACGTTTCGCAGGAACACATTACCGTCGATCTCGGGCGCATCGGCTTGCGAGCGGCCGGTGGCGCCGATGTCGCCGTCCTCGTCGGGTTCGCCCACGTCGTCGATGATGACTGGCACCACGCGGCCGACCTTGGCGGCCAGGCGCGCGGCGCTGATCGCCTCGGTCTTCAGCATCAGGCGGGCGTAGCGGTCTTCCTTGACGTCCTCGGGCACGGCGCCGGGCAGGTCATTCGCGGTGGCGCCGGCCACCGGCTCGAACCGGAACGCGCCGACGCGATCGAGCTGTGCTTCGTCCAGCCAGTCCAGCAGGTACTGGAAATCGGCTTCCGTTTCGCCGGGGAAACCGACCACGAAGCTCGACCGGATGGCGATATCGGGGCAGATTTCGCGCCAGGCTCGCAGTCGCTCCAGCACTTTGGCTTCGTTGGCCGGTCGCTTCATCGCCTTGAGCACGCTGGGGCTGGCGTGCTGGAATGGAATGTCGAGGTAGGGCGTCAGCAGCCCCTGCGCCATCAGCGGGATCACCGCATCGACATGCGGATAGGGATAGACATAGTGCAATCGCACCCACGGCGTGCGGCCTTCGGGGGTGCGCAACTGGCCCAGTTCGCGCGCCAGGTCGGTCATGTGCGCGCGGACGGGATGGCCCTTCCAGTCGCGTTCCTCATGCCGGATATCGACGCCATAGGCCGACGTATCCTGGCTGATGACCAGCAGTTCGCGCGTGCCGCTGGCGACCAGCTTTTCCGCTTCGCGCAGCACCGCGTCGATACGGCGGCTGGCCAGCTTTCCGCGCAATTGCGGGATGATGCAGAAGCTGCAGGCGTGATTGCAGCCTTCGGAAATCTTCAGGTAGCTGTAGTGGCGCGGGGTCAGCTTCACGTCGGGCTGGGGGATCAGGTCGATGAACGGCCCCTGGCTGGGCGGGGCGGCGTGATGCACCGCTTCCACCACCGCCTCGTACTGGTGCGCGCCGGTGACGGCGAGAACGGCAGGGAACCTGGCCCGGATCGCCTCGGCCTCGTTGCCCATGCAGCCGGTCACGATGACGCGGCCGTTCTCGGCGATGGCTTCACCGATCGCGGACAGGCTTTCTTCCTTGGCGGAATCAAGGAAGCCGCAGGTGTTGACCAGCACCACGTCGGCGCCGGCATAGTCGGCGCTCATCGCGTAGCCATCGGCGCGAAGCCGGGTGAGGATGCGCTCGCTGTCGACCAGCGCCTTGGGGCAGCCGAGGCTGACCATGCCGACCTTGCGTTGTGCGGGAAGTTCAATCGCCATAGCCGGCGGCCCCTACACCCTTGGCGCGCTTTGCGCTACTGTTGCCGATTGCAGATGGACGGGAGTGGATATGGGTCCGGTAAACTGGGTGGCCGTGGTGCTGGCGGCGGGCGTTGCCGCATTGCTGGGCGCGCTTTGGCACGGGCCGCTGTTCCGCACCGGACGGCTGATCCCGCAGCGCGGCACCGCTGCCGCAAATCTGGGGCTGACGGTGTTCGTCATGCTGATCGGCACGGTGATGCTGGGCCACAACTATGCCCGCATCGGCGTGGATACGCTGGCGTTGAAGCCCTGGCTCTACTGGATGCAATCGGGCGGCATCGCGATTGCCTTCATCATCCCGGCGCTGTGGCTCGCCAGCGTGCGGGCCGGCACCGACATCCGCTCGCGGCTGATCGAGAGCGGGTTCTGGTTTGTCGCCTATCTCGCCATCGGCACGGTGTTCTGGGCGCTGTCCTGATTCGCGAGGGCGCGCAGCGTCAGGATTCGATCGCGCACGTCGGCAGGATTTCTACGATCATGTCGCCAAGGCGGATTTCGCGCGCGGCTGCTTCCCAGAAGCCGATGGCCACGCCGTCGCGATAGATCCTGAGCCCGCGTCCGCCGCTGGCCAGCGCATCGAGCGATTTGCCGATTTCCTCGGGCGCGGCGGCGCGTTCGAGCAATTGCACCCGGCCCGATACCGAAGCGAGATCGGCCAGGTATTCGGCCACGTGCGCGCCCTGCGCCGATCCCGCCAGCAGCAGGCCGGTGAAGCGCACCGGATTGATCACATTGTCCGCGCCGGCCTGGCGGGCCAGCGTTTCGTTGTCCTGCGCCCGCACGACCACGGTGATCGGGACGTTTGGCGCCAGATGGCGCACCGTCAGCACGATCAGGATCGAGGTGTCGTCGCGCCCGGCGGAGACGAGCACGGCGGCGGCGCGATCGATCTGGAGCGCCATCAGCGTCTGGTCGCGAGTCGCGTCGCCCTGCATCACGTTGCAGCCGAACGCTTCGGCCTGCGCCAGCCGTTCCTCGTCGGTATCGAGCACGACGATCGTTTCGGGATCGGTGCCGCGTGCGATCAGTTCCTCCACCGCCTGCGCACCGCTGACGCCGAAGCCCAGCGCAACCGTGTGGCCCGTCAGTCGTTCCTGGATGCGCGCCATGCGCCAGGTCTCCCAGCTTTTCTTGATGAGGAAATTATAGGCGGTGCCGACGAAGATGAAGATCACCGCGAAGCGGATCGGCGTGACGATCACGGCTTCGACCAGCCGCGCCCGGTCGCTCACCGGGGCGATATCGCCAAAGCCGGTGGTGGTGATCGAGATCATCGTGAAATAGACGACGTCGAGGAAGCTGATCTTGCCGTCGTGGTTGTCGATCAGCCCGTCGCGATCGAGCCAGTGGGCCATGACCACGATGAAGATCAGCGTCAGCACCGCGCCCAGCCGAAGGCCAAGATCGGCCCAGGCGGGCAGGCCCAGCGTGCGGCGCAGCGGCGTGAACGGGCGCGCCGATGGGCCGGGCTTCTTCATCGCTGCGGAAGTTCGCCCGCCGGATCGACCGGCTGGTTATCGCGCCGCAGCTCGAAGTGGAGTTCCGGCCCCTTCGCCAACCCGGTCTTGCCGACCAGGCCGATCCGCTCGCCCCGGTTGACCTGTTCGTTCTTGGTCACGGTGATGCGGCTGAGGAAGGCATAGGCGGTCTGCACGCCATCGCCATGATCGATCACCACGAGATTGCCGAACTGGCGCGGCTCGCGCCCCGCAAAGAGCACCTTGCCGGCGGCCGCCGCGCGCACCGCGGGGCCTTCGGCGGCGGTGATGTCCAGCCCGTCATGGAAATTGCTGCTGCGCGCGCGCGCCGTATAGCCGCGCCGGACCGGGCCGGCGATCGGCCAGGCAAGGCGAAGGGATGCGGGCGATGCGGCGGTGGACGGCGTTGCCGCAGGCGCCACGGGCGCGGCGGGGCGGGCCGGCGCGATCACCGTGGGGATCAGCAGCTTCTGGCCCGCACGCAGCGCCGTTTCGGCATCGAGGCCGTTCGCAACGGCGATATCGCGCCACGGCAGGCCATAAGTATACGCGATGGTGAAGCCCGTTTCGCCGCGTGCGACGGTGTGCCGCCGGGTGCGCGGAATCTTCAGTTTCTGCCCGACACGCACCGCATAGGGCGGCTTCAGCCCGTTGGCCTCGGCGATCAGGACGCGGGGCACCTGGGTACGGTTGGCGATGCCGCCCAGCGTTTCGCCGGCCACCACAACGTGTTCGGTTTCCTGCTCGGGCGGCAGCGGCTCTCCCGCCGCGACCAGCAGCAGCGCCAGCGCGGGGAGCAGCAGCGCCCGTTTCACGCGCCGTACCGCGCGCCACGCGCGCCTAGAGAGGCTTCGTGCGTATAATCGAGCTGGAGCGGCGTGACCGAGATATAGCCATCGGCGATCGCTTCGAGATCGGTATCGCGGCCGGGGGTCTGTTCGATGCCGTTCAGCCCGAACCAGAAATAGGGGAAGCCACGCGGATCGGTCGCTTCGATCAGCGTGCCGCGCGCGTAATCGTGAAAGCCCTGCCGCACCACCTTGATCCCCCTGACATCGCCAGCCGACAGCGGCGGGAAGTTTACGTTGACCAGCGTGCGTTCGGCAAACGGTGTTTCGAGGAGTGGACGCAAGACCTTCTCGCCCCACTGCTCGGCGGCATCGAAGGATACTGCGTTGCCGACGCCTTCCCTGGCATAGACCTGGCTCAGCGCGATCGAGCGGATGCCGGCCAGCGCGCCTTCCAGCGCCGCCGAAACCGTGCCCGAATAGGTAACATCGTCGCCCAGGTTGGCGCCGCGGTTGACACCGGACAGGATCAGGTCGGGCGGGCCGGGCATGACCTTGCGCAGCGCCATCGTCACCGAATCGGTGGGTGTGCCCATCACCGAAAAACGGCGCGGCGCATGTTCGCGCAGCCGCACCGGCCGGGTCAGCGTCAGCGAATGGCCCGCGCCGGACTGTTCATCGGACGGCGCGCAGATCCAGATATCGTCGGACAGCTTCGCCGCGATCTTTTCAAGGACGTACAGCCCCGGCGCGTTGATGCCATCGTCGTTGGTCAGAAGAATGCGCATCAGGCCCCCGGGATCAGGCGGGCGAGGCCGCCGCTATAGGCACGCAGCGCTTCGGGCACGTCGACCGAGCCATCCGCCTGCTGGTAGTTTTCGAGGATCGCCACCAGCGTGCGGCCGACGGCAAGTCCCGATCCGTTGAGCGTGTGGACGAATTCGGTGCCTTTCCCGCCATCGGGGCGATAGCGCGCGTTCATCCGCCGCGCCTGGAAATCGCCGCAGTTCGAAATGCTCGAAATCTCGCGCTAGGCGTTCTGGCCGGGCAGCCATACTTCGAGATCGAAGGTTTTGCGCGCCGTCGCGCCCATGTCGCCGGCGCAGAGCAGCACCTTGCGATAGGGCAGGTCCAGCGCCTGTAGCACCGATTCCGCCGCCGCCGTCATCCGCTCGTGCTCTTCATCCGACTCTTCGGGTCGGGCGATGGCGACCAGTTCCACTTTGTCGAACTGGTGCTGGCGGATGTAGCCGCGCGTGTCCTTGCCCGCCGATCCGGCTTCCGACCGGAAGCATGGGGTCAGCGCGGTCATGCGGATCGGCAGCACGCTGTCGGCCAGGATCTGTTCGCGCACCGCGTTGGTGAGCGAGACTTCGGCGGTGGGGATCAGCCAGCGCCCGTCGGTGGTCCTGAACAGGTCTTCGGAGAACTTGGGCAACTGCCCGGTGCCGAACACCGCTTCGTCGCGCACCAGCAGCGGCACCGCGCATTCGGTATAGCCGTTGTCCGCCGTCTGCCGATCGAGCATGAACTGCGCGATGGCGCGTTGCAGGCGGGCCATCTGCCCGCGCAGGTAGGTGAAGCGCGCGCCCGAAAGCGCCGCGCCCGTCTCGAAGTCGAGGCCCAGCGCCGGGCCGAGATCGGCATGTTCGAGCGGCGTGAAATCGAAGCTGCGCGGGGTGCCCCAGCGCGCCACTTCCCGATTGGCGGTCTCGTCCTCGCCATCGGGCACGTCGGCATCGGGCAGGTTGGGCAGGCGCGACAGTTCATCGTGCAGGCGCGCGGTCAGTTCGCGTTCCTGCTGTTCCAGATCGGGTAGAACCTGCTTGAGTTCGGCCACTTCGGCCATCAGCGCGGCGGCTTCATCCTCGGCCTTGCGCGC
>JADLHU010000163.1 GCA_020848655.1 Novosphingobium sp. | reverse complement strand
TTCGACGACGGCTGGCAGGCCGACCCGGACGAAGGCGGCGATTCACGCCCGAAAACAGAGATCCTGCAAGACACGAGCCGCAGCGTCCTTACCTTCACCGATTCGCCCGATATCGGCTTCGACCGATCGGTGAACCCCTATCGCGGCTGCGAGCATGGCTGCATCTACTGCTATGCGCGGCCAACCCATGCGTTTCTCGGACTTTCGCCCGGCCTCGATTTCGAAACGCGGATATTCGCCAAGCCCGAGGCGCCATCGCTGTTGGCCGCCGCGCTTGCCAAGCCCGGTTATCGCTGCCGGCCCATCGCGCTTGGCACCAACACCGATCCCTACCAGCCGATCGAGCGCAGCCTCGAGATCACGCGCGGCATCATCAAGGTGCTTTCGGATGCGAACCATCCGCTGACCATCACCACCAAGTCCGTCAATGTCGTGCGCGACATCGACCTTCTGGCGCCGATGGCGGCGAAGGGGCTCGCCTCTGTCGCCATTTCCGTCACGACGCTCGATCCCGCGCTGCACCGGATGCTCGAGCCGCGCACGCCAAGCCCGGCGCGCAGGCTGGACGCGGTGCGAAGACTGGCTGAAGCGGGTGTGCCGGTATCGGTGATGGCGGCGCCGATGATTCCGGCCCTTAACGACCGCGAATTGGAAGCGATCATCGAGGCCGCCGCCGTGGCTGGCGCCCGCTCGGCCGCCTACACCCTGCTGCGCCTGCCACTCGAAGTGGCGCCGCTGTTCGAGGAATGGCTCAAGACCCATGCGCCGTTGCGCGCGGCGCATGTGCTTTCCCTGGTACGCGGCACGCGCGACGGGCGGATCAACGATTCGGCCTTCGGCCGGCGCATGGTCGGAAGCGGCCCTTATGCCCTGCTGCTTGCCAAGCGATTTGCGCTTGCCGCGAAAAGATCAGGGCTCGATCGGCGCTGGCCGGCCCTCGACGTGACACGTTTTGTGGCCCCGCAACCCGCGCGCGGCCAATTGCGCCTGCTTTGACCCGTGCGACCGGCCTGACGGCATGGTCGGCCCGGTGCTAGTCTTCGCGCATGGCCGGGACCGGACAGACCGTCGAATCCTTCTTCGCCTCAGGCGGATCGGTGTCTTGTGCCGGCGATGCAGGGCGGCGTTGGCGGAACCGTGCCTGATTTCCACCACGAGATCGCACTTGGCGGCCGCGTCGCCGGAATCGACGAAGTTGGCCGGGGGCCCTGGGCCGGGCCGGTATTGGCGGCCGCCGTCATCATCGACGTGGCCAGCGTTTCGCCCGATCTGCTGCGTCACATCGACGATTCGAAGAAGCTTTCGGCCGCGCGGCGCGAAGCGGTGGCGGCGGCATTGCATGAGGCGGCGCAAACCGGAGCGGTCGAGATCGGCATCGGCGCGGCAAGCGTTGTCGAGATCGACCGCGACAACATCCTGCGCGCCACCTTCACCGCCATGCGCCGCGCGCTCCGCCGGCTGGCAATACCGCCCGTCGCGGTGCTGGTGGACGGCAACAAGGCGCCCGATTTCGGCATTCCATGCCGCACGCTGGTCAAGGGCGATCAGCTTTCGCTTTCGATCGCCGCCGCCTCCATCGTCGCAAAGGTGGCGCGCGACGCATTGATGACGGAATTGGGACGCCGCTACCCGGAATACGGCTTCCATCGCAATGCCGGTTACGGCACAGCCCAGCACGCCGAAGCGCTGAGCCACCACGGCGTCACCGCCCACCACCGGCGGAGCTTCGCCCCCATCAACGCGTTGTTAACCTCTAACACTTTGACTCAAAAAGGCTATTGACGCGCGAATCGGCTTGAATCATTCTCGCCGCCCATGACGAACGCAGACGCAAGCCGCATCATCGTCGGCGACTGTGTGGCCGAGATGAACCGGCTGCCGGCCGGTTCGGTCGATATGATCTTTGCCGACCCTCCCTATTTCCTGCAACTTGCGGGCGAACTGCATCGACCGAACAACACGCGCGTCGATGGCGTCGAAGAGGCATGGGACCGCTTCGACGATTTCGCCGATTACGATCGCTTCACCGAAGCCTGGCTCGGAAGCGCCAAGCGGCTGCTCGCCGATGACGGCACGTTGTGGGTGATCGGCAGCTATCACAACATCTTCCGCATCGGCGCCAAGCTCCAGGACATGGGCTTCTGGATCCTGAACGACATCATCTGGCGCAAATCGAACCCGATGCCCAATTTCCGCGGCCGCCGATTCACCAATGCCCATGAAACGATGATCTGGTGCGCGCCCGCCGGGCCGAAATCACGCTATCGCTTCAACTACGCGGCGATGAAGGCGCTGAACGACGATCTTCAGATGCGAAGCGACTGGCTTCTGCCGATTTGCAGCGGGCCCGAGCGCCTGCGCAAGGACGGCCGCAAGGCCCACCCGACCCAGAAGCCGGAAGCGCTGCTGCATCGCGTGATCCTGGCATCGACGGCGCCGGACGATCTGATCCTCGATCCTTTTTTCGGTACCGGCACCACGGGCGCCGTTGCCAAGCGGCTGGGTCGCCGCTTCATCGGTATCGAGCGCGATGCCGAGTATGCCGAGGTGGCGCACGCGCGCATCCGTGCCGTCGCCAAGGCCGCGGAAGATTCGCTCCTCCACACGGCATCGAAGCGCGAGGCGACCCGCATCCCGTTCGGTGCCTTGATCGAGGCGGGATTCATTCGGCCGGGCGAGGTTCTTCATGGCGGCGCCCGCAATCAATGGACGGCGCGCGTGCGGGCCGACGGCCACCTGGTTTCGGCCGATGCAGTGGGTTCCATCCACCAGGTGGGCGCCCGGGTTCAGAACGCCGCGAGTTGCAACGGCTGGACCTTCTGGAAGCTCAGGGTCAAGAACGGGACATTCGTCGAGATCGACGTGCTGCGCCAGAAGCTGCGGGCCGCGATGGAATCGGCGGCCTGATCGTTGTATCGCCTTCCGCCTGCCTTGCGTGGCGGATGATCTTCTTCATCAGTGAAGGCAACGCATAGGCCGACCATTCGTCCGGCCGGCACCATGTGCCTTCGGCCGCGCTGCGTGCATTCGCCTTGGCGACACGCACTGTGACCGCGAGATCGAAATGCGTGAACACATGGCGGACCGTCCCTGGCAATTCCCGCCAGTTCAGCGCCAGCGGCGCTGCGCGGTCGGCCTCTGCCTTGCCCCAGGGTTCGGTGCGAAAATTCGTGCAGGGTATCTCCATCATCCCGGCAAGCAGGCCCTTCTCGGCCCGGCGCCGAAGGAGGATGGCGCCATCGCCGCCGCGCTCGACCCAATAGGCGACACCGAAGCGGCGCGGTCGCTTTGGCATCCGCGACCGTTTCGGCAGATCGGCGGCAAAGCCGCCCGCGAAGGCGCGGCAATCCCCTTGCCAAGGGCAAATTTCGCAGCGTGGCGCGCGTGGCGTGCAGACCGTCGCGCCAAGATCCATCATCGCCTGGGCAAGATC
>JADLHU010000162.1 GCA_020848655.1 Novosphingobium sp. | reverse complement strand
GTTCATACGTCGCATCGCCCAGGCGATAGCGCCCGCCGTTCAGCGCGCCGACGATCGGGAACAGGAGCGGCGCATGCCCGGTCCAGAAAGCCGGGTCGGCATCGGTCATGTATTCGCGGTCCCCGGCATCGGTGAGCGACCACAGTTCCGCCCCTTGCGGGTTGATTCGCGCGGTAAGCGGGCCGGACGAGATGGAAAGCACGTCTGCGTCGGACAAATCGGCCCACCCTTGCAAGAAGCGTCATCCTGAACCGAATTCAGCATGACGCCCTATCGAACGGCGCGCAACTATCCCCGCAATGTCGCGCCCAGCTTCGCCGCCGCCGCCGTCACCTTCTCGGCGATGGCCTTGAGGTCCGCCTCGCCATAGGACTTGTCGCCCGGCTGGAGCGTGACTTCGATGGCCAGCGACTTGTGCCCATCGGGCACGCCCGCGCCGCGGAAATCGTCGAACAGGCGCGCCGCGACGATGTTCGCCTTGTCCGCGCCCTTGACCACGCGCACCAGATCGCCGGCCGGCAGCGCCGTGGGCACCAGGAACGCGAAGTCGCGCGTCACCGCCTGCAGGGCCGGCGGGGCGTAATGCGGGCGCGCAAAGCCGGCCGCGCCCTTCCTGGCCGGGATGGCATCGAGGAACAGTTCGGCCACGGCCACCGGCGCATCGATGTCGAAGCGCTTGAGCACGGACGGATGCAGCATGCCGAAGCGCGCCAGCACGGTCTTCGGTCCCAGCCGCAGCGTGGCCGACTGGCCGGGATGGAACTGCGGCCCGGCCTCTCCCATGACTTGCAGGCTATCGACCGGCGCGCCGGCCTCGGCCAGCAGCGCCAGCGCCTCGGCCTTGGCGTCATAGGCATCGAAAGGCACGCCCTTGCCGGTCGCCCAGCCGCGCGGGGCCTTCTCGCCGGCCAGCACCACGGCCAGCGTCTGGCGCTCGTCGCTGGCGCCGGCATCCCCGCGCAGATAGCGGCGGCCGATCTCGAACAGGCGCAATCCGCCCGCCCCGCGCGACAGGTTGCGGCGCGCAGCCAAAAGCAGGCCCGGCAGCAGCGACGGGCGCATGGCCTTCATGTCCTCGCTGATCGGATTGGCCAGCACCCACAGGCCGCCATTGCCGCCGGCAAAGACTTCCGCCTCGGCTTCGGGCAGGAACGACCAGGTCACCGCCTCATGGCTGCCGCGCGCGGCGGCGGCGCGGCGCAGCCGGCGTTCCAGCTTCTGCGCCGCCGTTGCCGTGGGCCGCGCCACGCCATCGGCGCGCGGCAGCGGCACGCTGGCGATATTGTCCAGCCCGTGGATGCGGATCACTTCCTCGACGATATCGGGCGCGCCATCGATGTCCGGGCGCCAGCCGGGCACGGTGACGGCCCAGTCGTCCGCCACGGCGAAGCCCAGCGATGCCAGGGTGCGGCGCTGTTCGTCCGGCGCGATGGCCACCCCGCCCAGGCTGCCGGCCAGCGCCGGGTCATAGGCCACCACTTTCGGCGCCACCGGCGGGGCGCCGGCGCGGATCACCTCCGAAGCCTGACCCCCGCAATGCGCGACGATCAGCCCGGTCAGCACGTCCAACCCGGTATCGAAGAACTGCGGATCGACGCCGCGCTCGAACCGGCCGCGCGCGTCCGAGGTGAGGTTGAGCTTGCGCCCGGTGGCGGCGATGCGCGTGGGATCGAAATAGGCGATTTCCAGCAGCACGTCGGTGGTCTGGTCCGAACAGCCCGAATGCTCGCCGCCCATGATGCCGGCAATGTCGTGGACGCCGGTATCGTCGGCGATCACCGTCATTTCGGCGTCGAGCGCGTATTCCTTGCCGTTGAGCGCGACCACGCTTTCGCCATCGCGCGCGCGGCGGGCGACGAGCGCGCCGGTCAGCCTGGCCAGGTCATAGGCGTGGGCCGGGCGGCCATAGGCCAGCATCAGATAGTTGGTCAGGTCCACCAGCGCGGAAATCGGGCGCTGGCCCGCGCTTTTCAGCCGGTCCTGCAACCACTGCGGCGAAGCGCCATTGCGCACGCCGCGCACGACGCGGCCGAAGAAGGCCGGGCAGCCTTCGCGATCGTCGATGCGAATTTCGATGGGGCACGGAAACGCACCGGCAACCGGATTGGCCGCAATCGGCTTCAGCGTGCCCAGCCCTGCCGCCGCGAGATCGCGGGCGATGCCGTATACACCCATGCAATCGGGCCGGTTGGGCGTGATCGCCACGTCGAACACCGGATCGGCGCCGTGGTATTGGGCAAAGGGCGTGCCCACGGGCACGTCCTCGGGCAGTTCGATGATGCCATCGTGATCCTCGCCCAGTTCCAGTTCGCGCGTGGAACACATCATGCCGTTCGATTCGACGCCGCGCACGGCCGCGACTTTCAGCACCATGCCGTTGGCCGGCACGACCGCACCGGGCAGGCCCAGCACGCCAACCAGCCCGGCCCGCGCATTGGGCGCGCCGCACACCACCTGCAAGGGCGCGCCCTCGCCGGTATCGACGGTCAGGACCTGCAACTTGTCGGCATCGGGATGGCGCGCGGCGGTCAGCACTCTGGCCACGCGGAAACCGGCCAGCTTTTCCGCCGGGTTCTCGATCCCTTCGACCTCAAGCCCGATGGCGTTGAGCGCGCGCGCGATGTCATCGACCGAAGCGGTCGTTTCGAGGTGGTCCTTCAGCCAGGAAAGCGAGAATTTCATGGGGTAGTCCTCTCGCTCAAACCGGCGTGCCGACGCCGCCCGACAGGGTCGGCACGTCAAGCGGGGCGAATCCATAGTGCGACAGCCAGCGGACATCGCCATCGAAGAAGGCGCGCAGATCATCCATGCCGTATTTCAGCATGGCCAGCCGATCGACGCCGGTGCCGAAGGCAAAGCCTTGCCATTCATCGGGATCGAGGCCGCCGGCGGCGATCACCTTGCGGTTGACCATGCCGCTGCCCAGCACTTCCATCCAGCCTTCCGACCCGCCGACCACGCGCTTGCCGCCCACCAGCGAATAGCCGACGTCGACTTCGACCGAAGGCTCGGTGAACGGGAAATAGCTGGGCCGCAGGCGCAGCACGATGTCCTCGCGCTCGAAGAAGGCCTTGAGGAAGGTTTCCAGCGTCCACTTGAGGTGGCCCAGGTGAATGCCCTTGTCGATGACCAGGCCTTCGATCTGGTGAAACATCGGCGTGTGCGTGGCGTCGCTGTCCGACCGGTAGACGCGGCCGGGCGCGATGATGCGCAAAGGCGCGCCGCCCGGATTTTGCTTCACCACATCAAGCATGGCGCGGATCTGCACGGGCGAAGTGTGCGTGCGCAGCAGCATCTCGCGGCCATCGGCGTTGGTATCGGGAAAATAGAACGTATCGTGCATCGCCCGCGCCGGATGGCTTTCGGGCATGTTGAGCGCGGTGAAGTTGTGCCAGTCGTCCTCGATCTCGGGACCGGCGGCGACGGCGAAACCCATGTCGGCGAAGATTTCGGCCAGTTCGTCCATCACTTGCGAGATCGGATGCACGCTGCCGCGCAGGCGGTCGGGCGCGGGGAGCGAAAGGTCGATCGTTTCGGCGGCGAGGCGCGCTTCGAGCGCGGCGCCTTCGATGGCGTCCTTGCGCGCGGCCAGCGCGGCGGTGACCGCCTCGCGCAGCGCGTGGATCCTGGGGCCTTCGCTCTGCCGCTCGTCGGCGCTCATCGCGCCCAGCGTCTTCAGCAGCGCCGAGACCGAGCCTTGCTTGCCCAGCGCCGCGACGCGGATCTGCTCGATCGCGGCGGCGTCGCTCGCGCCGGCGATCGACTCGAGCAAGTCCGCCTTCAGTTGTTCGATGCTCATCTTTCCGCCTTCTTGCGTTCCCGGGACGCGAAAAGGGCGCGAACGGCACCTACCGCTCACGCCCTTTCAATCGCGCGTAGAAGCGAAATCCGTCTGTCGGCTTACGCCGGCAGCGCCGCCTTCGCCTGCGCGATGATGGCGGTAAACACGCCGCCTTCGTTCATCGCCAGATCGGCCATCGACTTGCGATCGAGTTCGATGCCGGCCAGCTTGGTGCCGTGGATGAACTGCGAATAGGTCAGGCCTTCGGCGCGGACGGCGGCGTTGATGCGCTGGATCCACAGGGCGCGGAAGGTGCGCTTCTTAACCTTGCGGTCGCGATAGGCGTACTGGCCGGCCTTTTCGACGGCCTGACGCGCAACGCGGATCGTGTTCTTCCGGCGGCCGCGATAACCCTTGGCCTGTTCCAGAATGTTCTTGTGCTTGGCGCGGGTGGTTACACCCCTTTTGACACGTGCCATACTTCAGTACTCCTCAGTTCAGCCCGTAGGGCGCCCACTTCTTGATCACCTTCGCATCGGCGTCGGAGATCACTTCGGTGCCGCGGTTCTGGCGGATGTACTTGGCATTATGGCTCATCAGGCGGTGGCGCTTGCCGGCGACGCCGTGCTTGATCTTGCCCGTCGCGGTGATCTTGAAGCGCTTCTTCACACCGCTCTTGGTCTTGAGCTTGGGCATTTTCGTCTCCTCGGTAAAGGGACACGATCGACCGGCCATGGCAGCCCTAGATAGCCAGGCCGGACGCTTGATCCGTGTCGTTGAAGGCGCCGCCGTTAGCGGCAATGCCGGCGGAACGCAAGGCCTGCTTCAGGGCCTGCTGCCGCGCCTAGGCCCATCGCGCCGGTGCGCCCGCCAGCCCGGACGACAGCGCCGGCACCCCCGCCTCGGCCAGGAACCGCGCGAAATCGCCGTGCGGCACCGGCCGCAGGGCACCCGTCAGCGGGCGGTTCCACAGATAGGCGTGGGCCAGCAGCACACCGCCCCGCGCCAGCCGCACCGGCACCCGGCGGCGCAAGTATTCCGAAGCGCGCGGGCGTTGCGGGACATAGTTTTCATAAGCATCGAGCAACGCCAGCGTTGCCGCGTCGAAACGCGCGCCGGCGGCATAGCAATAGCCCATGACCCGGCCGCGTGCCGCCGGATCGAGCGCCGGATACCAGCCATCGGCCGATTCCACGGCATGCAACCCGCCGCGCACCCAGGCCCGCCGCCCCGGCCCCAGCGCATCGCGAATCGCCGCGGTGACGGGATTGGCATGCTGGTGCGTCAGCGTGCCGTAGAAGAAGAAATGCATGGCGGCATCAATGCCCGCAGGCCAGCGCCTCGACCACGTCTTCCAGCCGCGCCGGATCGCCCAGCGCGAGCACGTGGCCATCCGATCCCGCGTGCAGCGGATCGCCGTTCCAGTCGCACATCGTGCCGCCCGCGCCTTCGACGATGGGGACCAGCGCCGCCCAGTCGTGCAGCTTCAGGTTCGCTTCGCAGACCACGTCGATATAGCCCGAGGCGAGCAGCGCGTAGTTGTAGCAATCCCCGCCCATGACCATGCGGCGATGATCGGTCTTCGCGGCCAGCCCCATGAAGTGCGCGCCCTGGTGGTCATCGAAGTAATGCGGACCGGTGGTGGCCAGCGTGGCGTCGGCCAGCGTGGGGCACAGGCGCGTGCGCGCCGGCTTGCCGTTCAGCGTGGTCGGCCGCCCGGCCGCGCCGACCCAGCGCTCACCCAGGATCGGCTGGTCGATGATCCCCAGCACCGGCCAGCCTTCGATCACCAGCGCGATCAGCGTGCCGAAGATCGGCCGCCCGACAAGGAACGAGGTGGTGCCATCGATCGGATCCAGCACCCAACTGCGCGCCGACGTGCCGGCGGTGGCGCCGAATTCCTCGCCGATCACCGTATCGCGCGGCACTTCGGCGGTGAGGATGCGGCGCATCACCTCTTCCGCAGCGCGGTCGGCCAGGGTCACGGGCGTGGCATCGCCCTTGCGCTCGGACGTCAGGCCCGAGCGAAAATGGGGGCGAATCGCATCGCCGGCGGCATCGGCCAGGCGAAGCGCGAGCGCGATATCGGCATCAAGGTTCATGCCCGCGCTGTGCCCGGATTCGCCCGGGGCGGTCAAGGCATGGTGCGCGTGGGCCACACCCGGCGGCGCCTGTGGGCCGCGCCGGAAATGGTGCCTTTCCAAGCATCGGTCGATGCCGTTACCATCCCGCCATGCCTGAAAGAAAAGTCTTTCGGTTACAGGATGATGGGGGATGACCCAGAAACGCAGGCGGCCCGGCATCGATGGCGCGATCGCGCCGCGCCTGCGCTCGCGCGATGGCCAGCCCATTTCGTACAATCGCGCGCCGGCACCCGATCTTGCCCCGTGGATCGCGCGCCTTTACGCCGCCGTTGTCGATGCCCCCGACGATCACCGCGTCGAATGCGGGCTGTTCAACGACACTTCGGTGTTCCGCCTCCAGTTGAAAGGGCGCTGGACCGCGCAGACCGCCGACGGCCCGCGCGAGGCCGCGCGGGCGGCGCTGTTCTTCGGGCCGCAGACCCGCCGCATGCCGGTGACGGTGACCGGCAGCTTCGTCAGCGTCGGCATCCTGCTGCGTCCCGGCTCCGGCCACGCGCTGATCGGCGCGCGCACTGCCGACCATCTCGATCGCATGGTGTCGTGCGACGCCTTTGGCCTGCCCAGCGAGGCCGCGTTGCGGATCCTGGAAAGCAGTGACGATCCCGAACAGTGGCTGCAGACGCTGGAAGGGCTGATCCGCCAGATCGTGGCCGGCAAGGGCGGCCGGACGCCCGATCCCGTGACCACGCTGTTCGAATCGCTGGTGCTGACCGACCCGAACCGCAGCGTGGCCGCTTTCGCGCGCGAATGCGGCATCGACCAGCGGCGGCTGGAGCGAATCGTGCGCCGCGATTTCGGCATGTCGCCCAAGCAAGTGCTGCGCCGCGGCCGCGCCATCGACATGGCCAGCCATTTTCGCGGCGTCGCCGATCACGAGGAAGCCGAGCAACTGGCGCTGCGCTATTACGACCAGAGCCACCTGATCCGCGAATTCACCGAACTGTTCGGCATGTCGCCCAAGCAGTTCGTGGCGACACCGCAGCCGATCCTCACGCTGGCGCTGGAATCACGGCAAGCGTGGCGGCTCGAATCGCTGCGGCGGCTCGCACCGGGAGCGGTGCGTCCCTGGCAATAGCAGGGGCGCAGACGCGCGCCCGATCAGTCGAACAGGCTGGAGACCGAGCTTTCATCGGCGATGCGGCGAATCGCCTCGCCGATCAGCGGCGCGATGGTCAGGATGCGGATGCGGTCCGATTCGCGCGTCGCTTCGGTGCCCAGGATCGAATCGGTGATGACCAGTTCCTTCAGCGCCGAACCGTTGACCCGCGCCACCGCACCGCCCGAAAGCACGCCGTGGGTGATATAGGCGGTGACGCTGGCCGCGCCCGCGTCCATCAATGCCTGCGCGGCGTTGCACAGCGTGCCGCCCGAATCGATGATATCATCGATCAGGATGCAGGCGCGTCCTTTCACATCGCCGATGATATTCATCACTTCCGATTGGCCAGGCTTGTCGCGGCGCTTGTCGACGATGGCCAGCGGGGCATTGTCCAGCCGCTTGGCCAGCGCGCGAGCGCGCACCACGCCGCCGACATCGGGCGAGACCACCATCAGCGACTGGTCGCCATAGCGGGCCTGGATATCGGCCGCCATGACCGGCGCGCCGAACAGGTTGTCGGTCGGGATGTCGAAGAAGCCCTGGATCTGCCCGGCATGAAGATCGACCGAGAGCACGCGATCCGCACCCGCCTGGGTGATCAGGTTGGCGACGAGCTTGGCCGAGATCGGCGTGCGCGGACCAGGTTTGCGGTCCTGCCGGGCATAGCCGAAATAGGGGATCACGGCGGTGATGCGGCGCGCCGAGGCGCGGCGCAGCGCATCGACGCAGATCAGCAGTTCCATCAGGTTGTCGTTGGCCGGATAGCTGGTGGACTGGACCACGAACACGTCTTCGCCGCGCACGTTTTCGTGGATTTCCACGAAGACTTCCTCGTCGGCGAAACGGCGCACGCTGGCATCGGTCAGCGGCTGCTCAAGATAGCCCGCAATCGCGCGCGCGAGCGGCAGGTTGCTGTTGCCGGCCATGATCTTCATTGCGTGGTCCTTCCAGAACGCGGAAATGACGCCCGGCTCTAGCCGAGCGTCTCATGATTGCAATACGGGTGCGGCCGCCAGCCGGGCTGCCGCCAGGACGGGCCTGGCACGCAGAACCCGCAATCCGGCGGTTCAGCGGCCCTTGTGGTGCTCGCCCCGCACCCAGCGCACGGTGCCCGACGAAGCGCGCATGACGACGCTTTCCGTGGTCATCGTGCCGCCCTTGCGGCGCTTGACGCCATCGAGCAGCGAACCGTCGGTCACGCCCGTGGCGGCGAAGATGCAGTCACCCTTGGCGAGTTCCTCAAGCTTGTAGATCTTGTTGAGGTCGGTAATGCCCCACTTGCGGGCGCGGGCGCGCTCGTCGTCGTTGCGGAACACCAGGCGACCGTTGAACTGGCCGCCAACGCAGCGCAGCGCGGCTGCCGCCAGCACGCCTTCCGGCGCGCCGCCAGACCCCATGTAAAGGTCGATCGTGGTATCCTCGTCGGTCACCGCGATCACCCCGGCCACGTCGCCATCGCCGATCAGCACGACGCCGCAGCCCAGGCCGCGCAGTTCGGCGATGAGATCGGCATGGCGCGGCCGGTCGAGCACGCAGACGATGATTTCGTTGGGCTGCACGCCCTTTGCGGCGGCCACGGCCTTGACGTTCTCGGTCGGCGTCTTGGCCAGATCGATGATGCCATCGGGATAGCCCGGACCGACCGCCAGCTTGTCCATATAGACGTCGGGCGCGTTGAGCAGGTTGCCTTCCTCGGCCACCGCCAGAACGGCGAGCGAATTGGGGCCGGCCTTGGCGCAGATCGTGGTGCCTTCCAGCGGATCGAGCGCGATGTCGATCTTGGGTCCGGTGCCTTGCGCGGACCCCACCTTCTCGCCGATGAACAGCATCGGCGCCTCGTCGCGCTCACCCTCGCCGATGACGACGGTGCCGTCCATCGCCAGTTCGTTGAGCGCGGCGCGCATCGCTTCGACGGCGGCGTGATCGGCGGCCTTCTCGTCACCGCGCCCGATGAGCTTGGATGCGGCGATGGCGGCGGCTTCGGTCACGCGGACCATTTCGAGCACGAGGACGCGGTCGAGTACCTTGCTGGCTGGGGTAGCGTTCATGGACGTGCCGGATGCCCTTTGATGACGGAAGTACGCCCGGCGCTTAGACAGGACCGGCGTACTTGTCGAGGTGCTGCACTGCGCAATTTTTCAACGCCGCCCGGCGCGGGGCGCCCCGGGGCCGCCTCAGTCCCCCAGGATCTGCATGACCAGCGGCGCTTCCTTGAGGCTGGCGGAACCATCCAGCAGCCGCAGCGCCTCTCGCACGCCGGATTCCGGCCCCTCGTGCGTGACCATGACCACGAGCACGTCGCCCTCGGTCTCGGCGCGGCCCTTCTGGATCAGGCTTTCGATCGATACGCCGGCATCGCGCATCGCCGCGGTGATCTCTGCCAGCACGCCGGGACGATCGGCCACGACGAAGCGGATATAGGCGCGGCCCAGGCGATGGCCCGAAGGGGCGGGCGGCATCGCCTCCATCTCGGCCACCTGGATCGAGAACGGCGCGCCGGCCTCGCCCCCCAGGTCGCCCCGGGCGATATCGATGAGATCGGCGACCACCGCGCTGGCGGTCGGCCCGTCGCCCGCGCCCGCGCCCTGGAACAGCAGCCGGCCCGAGAAATTGCCTTCCGCCACCACCGCGTTGGTCGCCCCGTCGACATGGGCCAGCGGGTGATCGAACGGCACCAGATAGGGCTGGACCCGCTGGAACAGCCGATTGGTGCCATCGGCGGCGTCGGTCTCGGCAATGCCGATCAGCCGGATGACATAGCCCAGCGCATCGGCCTGGGCGATGTCGGCCGCCAGGATACGCGCGATGCCGGCGGTTTCCACCGAGGCGAAATCGATCCGCGTGCCAAAGGCGATGGCCGACAGGATCGCCAGCTTGTGCGCCGCGTCGGTGCCTTCGATGTCGAAGCCGGGATCGGCTTCGGCATAGCCCTTGGCCTGCGCTTCGGCGAGCACGTCGGCGAAATCGCGACCGGTGTCCTCCATCGTCGAGAGGATGAAATTGCAGGTGCCGTTGAGGATGCCGTAAAGCCGTTCGATGGCATTGGCCGCCGCGCCTTCGCGCAAGCCCTTGATCACCGGGATGCCGCCCGCCACCGCCGCTTCGAACTTCAGCGCGACCCGCGCCTGCTCGGACAGCGCCGCCAGTTCCAGCCCGTGGTGCGCGATCATCGCCTTGTTGGCCGTGACCAGCGACTTGCCATGGGCGATGGCGTTGCGCGCCAGGGTCAGCGCCGGGCCATCCGCGCCGCCGACCAGTTCGACCACCGCATCGACATCATCGCGCGCCGCCATCGCGGTCATGTCGTCTTCCCAGGCATAGCCCGAAAGATCGATGCCGCGGTCCTTGTGGCGATCGCGCGCGCTGACGGCGGTGATCTCGATCGTCCGGCCGGCACGCCGCGCGATCAGGCTCGCGTTGGTCTCGATCAGGCGGATGACGCCGGCGCCGACGGTTCCGAGACCTGCAAGAGCGATGCGAAGCGGTTTGGCCATGATACTCCCTTTCGGGAGCGCGCCCTAGGCGACCGAAGGCGGAAAGGCCAGAGGGGTTCGCCAGCCAGGGTCAGGACCCTAGCGCCGCGTGCGCGGGCAGACCCCCAGTTCGCCCAGCACCATGCGATAGTCGGACTCCGCCTGCGCCCGGCTGGTGGCGGTGTCCGAAAGATTGGCGGCCGCCGGCAGCGCATTGGGCAGGAAGCAGGCCAGGCGATACCAGGCCAGCGTATCGCGCGCCGGCGGCTGGCCGACTCGCGCCAGGACTTCGGAAAACGAAGCGCCCCATTCCGGCCGCGCGCCGGGGCGGTGCTGGACGGTGATCGAAGCCGCCTCGCCGCTGGCGGTATCGAGGAAGATCTGCGTGTCGCCCTCGCCGGCCAGCGTGCCGGGCACGTTGATCGCCTCGCGCACGCCGGTGATCGCGCCCGGTGCGCCCGGCGCGATCAGTTCGGCCAGGATCGCGCGCAGGCGGGCCTCGGTCGCCGCGTCCCACAGCAATTGCGCATCGGGGGCGACGAGTTGCAGTTCGCCCGGCCGCGCCGGGATCGTGCGCGCGAACAGCAGGACATCTTTCTTCTTCAGCGCCGGCGGCTTGCCCCGCGCATCCAGGGGAAGGTCCACGAGATAGCGCAAGGCTTCGCCCAGTGCGGTATTGCCCGAGAGCAGCGCGCTGGTCCTGGCCTCGACATAATAGCGCGCCCAGCCCGGCCGCACGCCGCGCGCGCGCGCCGCGTCCACCGGCACCAGCTTGCGCACTTGCGCGCGCAGCACGATCGGGGCCGAATCGCTCAGATCGGCAAGGTCGGCATAAGTGGCGGGATTGGGCGCGGCGGCAGGGATGATCGTCGCCGCCTGCGCGGCAACGGACACCGAAACGGGCGCGACAATCGCAAACCCGAGCCTGGCCATGGCGATGACGAAGCTACGACCCACTACGCACATCGATTCCGAACCTCTCGATTTTAGCAGACTTTTGCGCTTGCAAGGGGCCCGTGATAGGACCCCATGCACTATGTTCCACCTTAATACAGATGAATCATGCGTTAACTCGGACAATCGCTGATAAGGCGTTGCACGGTTGCCACATCGGAGTTAAAGCATCCGCCAATCTGGGCACATAGGCCAACTATGCCCTCCTGGTTCGCCTCTGCGGGCGTCGGCTCCGTGATGTGAACCGATCAGTCCGTCGGGGTGGTGGATATTAAGGTTTCGTCGTGGGCGTGACACTGGCTCGCCCTTGGCCGCCTCGAGCTTCGCCTCGAGGTCTTGTTATGGAGTGATGCATCTGAATGGCTTACGCTGACCAGTCTATGAGCGGTAACAAGCTTACCGCCTTGATCATCGTTGCCCTTATTCATGTTGCCGTCGGGTATGCTCTGGTGACTGGCCTTGCTTATGAGGCCGCTAAAAAAGTCATCCAGAAAGTGACCACCGTCGACATCAAGGAAGAGGTCAAGAAGGAAGAGCCGCCACCGCCGCCGCCCAAGAAGGCGGATACTCCGCCGCCGCCGATCGTCGCGCCGCCGCCCAAGATCAACGTTGCCCCCGCGGCACCGGTGATCGATACGGTGTCGACGCCTCCGCCGGTCGCACCGCCCATGGTTCTGGTGCCGCCGCCGCCGGCTGCACCGCCGCCGCCGCGTTTCACCCCCAAGGGCGCAGCCCCGAAGGGCAATCCCGGAAACTGGGCGACGAGCAATGACTACCCGGCGCGCGCGCTTCGCGAGGAACGGGAAGGAACCACGGGTTTTCGCGTCACTGTCGGCCCTGACGGCCGCGTGACCGATTGCCAGATCACCAGTTCGAGCGGTCATTCCGATCTCGATCAGGCGACCTGCGACAACGTTCGTCGTCGTGCCCGGTTCGCACCGGCCACCGATGGCGAAGGGAACCCCACATCCGGCACGTATCAGAATCGAGTCCGCTGGGTCATTCCGAAGGACTGATTTTTTGGCCGGCTCCGGACTGCTGGTCGCCGGCGTTCTCTGCTTAATCTTCTTGAGAGGACCTTTCTCATGTTTATCGTTGATATCCTTGCTGCTGCCACGCAGGCGGCGCCTCAGAACAAGTTCGGCTTCGCCGAGGCGCTCGAGCAGGGCGGCTTCATCGCCTATGCCACCGTCGTCATTCTCGGCATCATGTCGTTCGGTTCGTTCTACATCCTGTTCACCAAGTGGTTCGAACAGTCGAAGATCCTGCGTCAGGGCCGCGAGCTTCGCAGCAGCTTCTGGAAGGCCGCCTCGCTTCGCGAAGGCGCCGCCAAGCTGGAAAAGAACAGCGCATGGCGCCAGCTCGTCGACGATGGCCTTCAGGCCGAAGACCAGCACGGCAAGCTGGTGGACAGCCTTGAAGCCCATGACTGGCTGCACGGTTCGCTGAGCCGCTCGGAAAACTCGATCAACGCCCGCCTCGCTTCGGGCCTGCCCTTCCTCGCCACCGTCGGCGCCACCGCACCGTTCATCGGTCTGTTCGGCACCGTGGTCGGCATCTACCGCGCGCTGATCAACATCGGCATCGCCGGTTCGGCCTCGATCGACAAGGTCGCCGGCCCGGTCGGTGAAGCCCTGATCATGACCGCGCTCGGCCTGCTCGTCGCCGTGCCCGCGGTGCTTGCCTACAACTACCTGCAGGCCCGCAACAAGCGCATCTCCGAGCAGCTCGTCGGCTTCTCGACCGACGTTCTCGCCAACATCAACTCGAAGGGTGCGATCAAGCCGGCCATCGCCGCCGCTCCGGCCAAGCCCGTCGCGGCTCCTGCCGCTGCCAAGCCGGCCGCTGCTCCGACGAAGCCGTAAGTGCCCGCAAGGGCGGATGGCTTCCCGCCTCCGCCTGACCCGGAGACCGGGCGCGACGGACCGGCACAGGCCGGTCCGTCGGCCACCCGCCCCCGGGCAATGCAAGGATAGGATGACACTATGGCGATTTCCACAGGCGGCGCGGGCGGGGCTGAAACCCCGATGTCCGAAATCAACACCACGCCGCTCGTCGACGTGATGCTGGTGCTGCTGATCATCTTCCTCATCGCGGTTCCGGTCGCTATCCAGACGATTGAGAAGCTGAAGATCCCGATCCTCGTCTCTCAGGAATCGAAGGATAAGGTCGAAAACCTGCTACTGACGGTGACCACCACCGACCAGGCAGGCCGCAGCGCCGGCGAGCCGGGCTATGAAGGTGCATCGCGCTACGGCGAATGCCGCATCTATTTCAACAACATCACCCCGGTGACGTCGGAAGAGCTCCGCGACCAGGCGTTCAAGCGGCTTGACGCGATCGTCAAGCGCGAGGGCGGCCCCGAAGCTCTGCGGGACAACCCGGACAAGGTTCCGCAGGTCCACATCCGTGGTGACAAGAACGCTCCGTGGCGGTGCGTTGCCGGCGCGATCTACAACGTCCAGATTTCCGGCTATCCGACCGTGGGCTTCATCTCGAACCCCGTCGATCCCAACGCCTAACGGCGCCTGGGCACATTGGCCGGCAGGTAAACGCAGGAGTATTTCGACATGGCTATGTCAGGCGGCAAGGACGATGGCTCGCCGATGATGGAGATGAACACGACGCCGCTGATCGACGTCATGCTCGTGCTTCTCATCATGTTCATCATCACGATCCCGGTCGCCACCCACTCGGTGGACATCGATCTTCCGGTGCCGAACCCGAACGACCAACCGCCGCCCCCGGTCAAGCCGGAGGTCAACAAGGTGGTCCTTACCCGCAATGGGGACGTGTTGTGGAACGGTCAGGCAGTTACGGGCGGCCAGCTCGTCACCAACCTGAAGATCACCACGACGATGAACCCCGAACCGGAATTGCAGCTCCAGCCCGAACCGGACGCGAGCTACGATATCTCGGCGCAGGTCCTCAACATCATCAAGGCCTCGAAGGTCACGAAGTTCGTCTTCGTCGGCAACGAGCAGTTTTCCGAATTCTCCAAGTCGGCCGCCACCCAGTAAGGTGCCAGCCGGCCTGACCGGAAAAAGCGAAAAGGGGCGGAGCGATCCGCCCCTGTTCTTTTGGGCGGCTTACGCGCCCGCGCCGGCACCGCCTTCCGGCCGCATCGCCGCCGCCGCCAGGCTTTCCGCCTCTTCCAGCACCATGTCATCCGCCGCGCCCGCCGGCAGGCTTTCGCGCCCGATCATCGACAGCACCGGCACCGACAGCGGGCTGATCCGATCGAGCGCCACGTGGTCCACCTCGCGCGCCGCCCGATCGAGCACGTCGGCCACGCGCGCCACGTCGGTCATCCGCGCGCGGGCATCGGCCCAGGCGGCTTCGATCAGCAGGTGATCGGGTTCGTACTTGCGCAGCACATCGTAGATGAGATCGGTGGAAAAAGTGACCTGCCGCCCGCTCTTGCGCTTCCCCGGATGCTGGCGTTCGACCAGTCCCGATATCACCGCGACTTCGCGGAAGGCGCGGCGCAGCAGATAGGATTGCTGCACCCAATCGACGAACTCATGGGTAAGGATATCGGGCGAGAGCAGCGCCGCCGGATCGTCCACCGCGCGCAGGCCCCAGACGGCCAGCGCATAGTCGTTGGCGACGAAGCCCAACGGCCCCTGCCCGCGATCCTCCATGCGCCGCGTGATCAGCATGCCGAGCGACTGGTTCGCGTTCCACCCCTCGAACGTGTAATAGGTGGTGTATTCCAGCCCCCGGTGCGGGAAGCTTTCCACCAGCAACCGCCCCGGCGCGGGCAGGCGCGAGCGCCAGTCCTGCATTTCCAGCCATTCGCGCACATCGTCGGGCAGCCGCGCCCAGCCGGCGCGATCTGAAAGGATCGCGCGCACCCGCTCGCCCAGATGGGTGGTCAGCGGCATGCGCGCGCCCATGTAGCTGGGGATCTGCGCCGACTTGCGCGCCGCGCGCACGACCAGTTCGAGATCGCGGATCGATTCGACTTCAAGGTCCATGCCGGCGAAGCGGAAGGTATCGCCCGGCTTCAGGCTGGCGCCGAACATCTCCTCCACCCGGCCCAGCGCACGGCCGTTGCGGAAGCGCACCTCCAGCATTTCGGCGTCGACGATGATCCCCGCGTTGAGCCGATGGCGATGCGCCTGATCGGGGTGGGTCAGCCGCCACACCCCGCTGCGTTCGCGCACGATGCGGCGGAAGCGATCATAGGCGCGCAAGGCATAGCCGCCGGTCGCCACGAAATCGAGCACGCGCGACAGGCCCGCCGCATCGAGCCAGGCATAGGGCAGCGCCGAGCGCACTTCGCGCAGCAGTTCGTCCTCGGCGAACGGTCCGGCACAGGCGCGGCCCATCACGTGCTGCGCCAGCACATCCAGCCCGCCGGGGCGAAAATCCTCGCCATCGCGCTGCCCTTCGTTGACCGCATCGACGGCGGCCACGGCTTCGAGGAATTCGAAGCGATTGCCCGGCACCAGCAGCGCGCGGCTGGGCTGGTCCAGCCGATGGTTGGCGCGCCCAATGCGCTGGAGCAGGCGCGACGATCCCTTGGGCGCGCCCATCTGCACGACAAGGTCGATGTCGCCCCAGTCGACCCCCAGATCGAGGCTGGCGGTGCAGACCAGCGCGCGCAGTTCACCCCGCGCCATCGCCCCTTCCACCTTGCGCCGCGCCTCTTTCGACAGCGAGCCGTGGTGGATGCCGATGGGCAGCGTCTCGTCGTTGGCGTCCCACAGCAACTGGAAGATATATTCGGCCAGGAAGCGCGTGTTGGTGAAGACCAGCGTGGTGCGGTTGCGGCGGATTTCCGCGTAAAGCTGCGGGATCGCCCAGGCGGCGGCATGGCCGCTCCACGGCACCCGCTCGCCCTGCGGCAACAGGATGTCCACTTCAGGCGGCGCGCCCGGCTCTCCCGCCACCAGCGCCACGCTGTCGATATCGCCATCGGGGGCAAGCCAGCCGCGATAGGCCTCGGGATCGGCCAGCGTGGCCGACAGCGCGGCGCGGCGCATGTCCGGGGCCAGGCGTTGCAGGCGGGCCAGCGACAGCGCCAGCAGATCGCCGCGCTTGCCGCTGGCGAAGGCGTGCACTTCGTCGATCACCACGCGCTTCAGGCTGGCGAACAGATCGGCGCTTTCGGGGTACGTCAGCAGCAGCGACAGCGATTCGGGCGTGGTCAGCAGCACATGCGGCGGGCGGGTGCGCTGGCGGGCCTTGCGATCGGACGGGGTATCGCCGCTGCGCGTCTCCACGCGGATCGGCAACCCGATCTCGGCGATCGGGGTCATCAGGTTGCGCTGCACATCGTGCGCCAGCGCCTTCAGCGGCGAGACATAGAGCGTGTGCAGGCCATCGGGCACAGATGCCCCGGCAAGGCGCGAGGGCGCGAAATCGGCCAGTGTCGGCAGGAAGCCGGCCAGCGTCTTGCCAGCGCCGGTATCGGCCACCAGCAGCGCATGCAGCCCGGCGTCGGCGGCGGCGAGCATGTTCGCCTGATGGCGCCGCACGCGCCAGCCGCGTGCGGCGAACCATGCGGCGATTTCCGGCGGCAGCGGTGCCATCGGCGACTGGGCGGGGTCACTCACCCCGCTTCCATGCGCGCGAGCGGGAATGGTGTCGATAGTTCAGTGGCCCCCCGGATCGCCCCGCGACAGGCCCGAGGCGGCCAGTTGTGCGTCGATCCGGGCGAGCAGGCGCGCCAGCCCCGCCGCGTCGGTGCTTTCGGCCCGCGCCACCAGGACGTCCTGCGTGTTCGAGGCGCGTAGCAGCCACCAGCCGTCGGGCGTGGTCACGCGCACGCCATCGATGGCGACGACATCGCCATCGCCCGCAGCCGCCAGCCGATCGCGCACTTCCTCGATCACCGCGAACTTGCGCGCCTCATCCACGTGGAAGCGCAGTTCCGGCGTGTTGACCATCGCCGGCATGGCATCGTGCAACCGGGTGACGCTGCGGCCCAGCCGCAGCGAAGCCGCGATCAGCCGCACGGCGGCGTAAAGCCCATCGTCGAAACCGTAGAACTGGTCGGCGAAGAAGACGTGGCCGCTCATTTCCCCGCCCAGCGGCGCGCCAACCGCCTTCATTTTGGACTTGATGTGGCTGTGCCCGCTTTTCCACATCAGCGGCCGGCCGCCCAGCTCCGCGATCCGCGCGAACAGCGCGCCCGAAGCCTTCACATCGGCGATAACCGTGGCGCCGGGCCGCGCGCGCAGCACGTCCTCGGCAAAGATCGCCAGCAACTGATCGCCCTGGATCACGCGGCCACGCGCGTCGACCACGCCGATCCGGTCGGCATCGCCATCGAAAGCCACTCCAAAATCGAGGTGCCTGGCCAGGACCAGCGCCTTCAGGTCTGCCAGGTTGGCCTCAACGGTGGGATCTGGATGGTGGTTCGGAAAATGACCGTCGACCTTCGTGAACAGCAGATGATGCTCGCCCGGCAATGCGGCGGTGAGCCGTTCCAGCGCCGGCCCGGCCGCGCCGTTGCCGGCGTCCCAGCCGATGCGCAGGCCGGCCAGCGCGGCCCGATCGATCCCGGCCACCCCGGCCAGCAAGCGCTCCACATAGGCGGGCAGGACATCGCGCTCCTCGCAGGCGCCCGCGCCGTCCAGCCAGTCGCCCTGCGCCGCCATCCGGCCCAGCGCCTGGATGTTTGGGCCGAAGAACGCGCCGCCCTGCATCACCAGCTTGAAGCCATTGTGATCGGCGGGATTATGGCTGCCGGTTATCTGGATGCCGCCATCCAGATCCTGCGCTGAGGCTTCTGCGTAGTAGAGCATCGGCGTCGGCCCCATGCCGATCCGCACCACATCGACGCCGCTGGCGCGCACCCCGGCGACCAGCGCCGCTTCGAGCATCGGCGAACCGAGCCGCCCGTCATAACCGACCGCCAGCTTGCGCCCGCCCGCCCGGCGCAGCACCGTGGCGAAGCTGCGGCCCACGGCATGGGCATCGTCGGCGCCCAGCGTCTGCCCCACGACGCCGCGGATATCGTATTCCCTGAGAATGGTGGGATCGAAGCGGTGCGCCATCACCGCGCGTCGGAAGCGATCGCGATATCGGCCAGCAGCAAGTCGCGCGCGGCGTTGGCTTCATGGACCAGGTCGCTGGTGCCGCCGCGGTCCGGGTGGACCATGCCGATCAGCCGGCGATGCGCTTCGATGATCTCGGTGCGCGGCGCGCCGGGCGCAACGCCCAGCAGAGCCTGCGCCTGCGCGCGCGCCTTCGCCGTCACGCGCTTGCCGCCGCGCCCCGGCTGCCACGGCCAGCGGCCCATGACCAGGCGGAACGCCAGCACCGCCAGGGCCAGGAAGAGGAGGAATTTCACGCGCCTGCTCAGCCTTCCGGGGCCAGGGCCATTTCGGCCTGCGGCCGCGCCGGCATCGGCAGGTTCAGCCCCGCCAGCAGCGCGCGCAGTTCCTGCCGGGCGACGAGATGGCTGGTGCCCAGTTCGCCCAGGTGCCCCTTGTCGAGCAAGGTCAGCCCCGACGGGAACAGTTCGCGATAGATGACGCGTTCGGACAAGCCGTTGGCGATGCGAAAGCCGACGCGCTTGGACAGTTCGGTCAGCGCGCCGTCGAGGCGGCGCATGTTGCGCGCCTCGACGTGCTGGGTGCGGTTGCGCACCACCACCCAGTCCATCTCGCGGCGCTGATCGCGGATCGTGGCCATCGCGCGCTTCTTGCGCGCTTCCCAGATCAGTTCGGCATAGAACGACAACCGGCGGACCTTGAAGGTTTCGGCATCGACCTGCCCGATCAGGTCGAAATCGACGAAACTGTCGTTCAACGGCGTGACCAGCGTATCGGCGGTGGTGGCGGCGTGGCGGGCGAAATCATCGTCGCGGCCCGGCGTGTCGAACAGCAGGAAATCCTGCCCTTCGCCCAGTTCCTGCGCCATCGCGTCCAGCTCTGCCACCGTGGTGCCGTTGAACACGTCGAACCGGGCATTGGGCAGCGTGATGCCGCGCCGCTTTTCGGTTTCGGCGCGGTTTTCGAGATAGCGGTGCAGCGTGCGCTGGCGCGGGTCGAGATCGATCGCGGCCACTTTCGCGCCCTGATAGGCCAGCGCGATGGCGACATGGACGGCGGTGGTGGACTTGCCGGTGCCGCCCTTCTCGTTGGCGAAGACGATGCGATGCGGTGACACGAGGCTGATGTTCGCTTTCTTCAGGTGGTTGCCGGATCAAGATGTTGCGGCCCACCGCGTGCCGGGTTTAGGGCGGACGCGGCCTGGCCGATGCGCCGGGTCTTATCGGAGGGGATGGCGCCATGCAAACCATCGAAGGCCTTGATCCACTGCGCAGTGCGGCAAGCCAGCTTCGCCGCGACGGCCCGCTGGCGCTGGTCCCCACGATGGGCGCGCTGCATGAAGGCCATCTGACGCTGGTGCGCGCGGCGCGGCGGCACGCCGCCCACGTTGCCGTGTCGATCTTCGTCAACCCGCTGCAATTCGGCGCGAACGAGGATCTGGCCGCCTATCCCCGCCCGCGCGAGCGCGACCTGGACCTGCTGCGCGGCGAAGGCGTCTCGCTGGTCTGGACACCCACGGCAGAGGGCATGTACCCGGCGGGCTTCGCCACCAACATTTCGGTTTCCGGCGTCAGCGACGGGCTGTGCGGCGCGGCGCGGCCGGGCCATTTCGATGGCGTCGCCACCGTGGTCTGCAAACTGTTCAACCAGGTCCGCCCCGACGTGGCGCTGTTCGGCGAAAAGGACTGGCAGCAACTCGCCGTGATCCGCCGCATGGCGCGCGATCTCGATCTGGTGCGCCCGCATGTCGATCGCATCCTGGGCGTGCCCACCGTGCGCGAGGCGGACGGCCTCGCGATGAGTTCGCGCAACGCCTACCTGACGGCGGAACAACGCGCGCAGGCCGCCACACTGCCCCGCGCCATGGCCGATGCCGTGGCCGCGATCGAACGCGGCGCGGATGTGCCCGCCACGCTCGCCACGCTGTCCACCGCGCTGATCGCGGGGGGATTCACCGCGGTCGACTATGCCGAACTGCGCGATGCCGATTCGCTTGCCGCGATCGATCGGCCGGGCGCGGTCCCTGCCCGCCTGCTGGTGGCCGCGCGCATCGGCCGGGCGCGCCTGATCGACAACCTGGCCGTGGCCCCGGCCCCTTGAAGCACAACGGCCGCGCTTTAGGCGTTTGCGCGGACCGCGAACGCGGGTATGAGCCTGATCATGGGCGCTATTTCGAGTGCGGCGTTACGGGAACAGGCAGACCTGTGCGTCACCGTCGCGAACTGGATTGGCAAGGAGTTCGATCAATGAGGAAGTTCGTCTGTGGAGCAGCCGCTGTCGCGCTCGCTCTGGGGGGCACGGCGACCGGCTGGGCCAAGGATACCAAGGGGTCTTCGGCGCGCCAGCAGCAGACCCGCGAAACGCAGCAGATTCCGCGCTGCACCCGCCGGCTCGGCGCGCTGGCCATCGTCGAGCCGGACAACCAGTGGTGGCGCGAATACAACCTGGGCAGCCCGGAAGCGATCCTGCGCGTCTTCGTGCAGCAGTCGGGCTGCTTCACGCTGGTCAATCGCGGCCGCTCGATGCAGAGCCGGGCGATGGAGCGCGAACTGGCCGACAGCGGCGAGTTGCAGCGCGGCTCCAACCTGGGCCGGGGCCAGGTGCGCGCGGCGGACTATTTCCTTGAACCCAACATCGTCAGCGCCAACCGCAATTCGGGCGGCGGCGGCGCCGGCGCGGTGCTGGGCAGCATCGGCGGCGGCCTGTTCGGCCGGGGCTTCGGCGCCATCGCGGGCAGCATCAACGTGAAGAAGGGCGAAGCCAACGTCACGCTGTCGATCGTCAACGCCCGCACGACCGAGGAAGAAGCGCTGGTCGAAGGCTATGCCCGCAAGTCCGACGTCAGCTTCGGCGGCGGCGCCGGCGGCGGCAGCTTCTGGGGCACGTTCGCCGGGGCGGGCGGCGGCGGCTACCAGGACACGGCGATCGGCCAGATCATCGTGCTGGCCTACCTCGATGCCTATACCAAGCTGGTCACCCAGCTTGGCGGATTGCCCGAGGACGCCTCGGCAGCGGCACCGCGCGCGCAATAAACGCCAAACACATCGGCAAGACTGCGAAGGGCGGGCCGCAAGGCTCGCCCTTTTCGTTTCGTATATTCCAGGACCGGCGAGCAACGAACAGGCACCGTTTCGGATATATCGACTTGTTCGATGCGAAATAATCGATAGTCTGCTGCGAAATGGCAGAATAGACAGCGGGATTTCAGGCAAATGGCGATAACCGGTGAAACGAACGCCTTGCCCAATATGCTGTTCCTTGAAGAACCGGCGGGGCCAGTCACGCCAGCGCCCGTGCCCGGTGATGGCTTTCGCGTGTTCCTCGCGCCCTCCAGCGGAATTGGTATCGGTGGCAGCGGAACGATCACCGGCACGCTTTCCGACGATTCCATCAATGTCCGCGATGTTCCCGGCACCATCATGCTGGACGCCTCGTTCAACCGTGGCGGCGACGTACTTCGCCTGGCCGGCCTGGCCCAGGACTGGCAAATCGGTCGCAGCGGATCGAATGCCACGCTCGACAAGGGGGATACCCACGTCATCGTGCCCGTGGGGCAAAGTCTGGTGATCATCATCGACGACGATATCCGTTTCCTCCGGTTCGACAGCGCGACGGGAAACATGCTGATCGGCGATCAGATCGTCGATGCCGTTCCAGCCGCGATTCAGTCTCCGCCGTTCGATGGAAATTGGCTCGGGCCTGACGTGCCGAACTTTAACGCGGTTCACAGGTTATTTCTGTCGGCTGACAGCCAGACCATCGTGTCGGCGAATCAGATCATCATCTCCGGCACGAACGAGGCAGAGCACGTGACCTTCCAGATCGGAAAGGCGGTGTTCGACGCATCCTTCAATCGCGGCGGGGACACCCTGACGCTGCCCGCAAATGCGGCCGATCTGGTCGCGTCGGTCACCGGATCATCGGTTCACCTGACGTCATCGACACCCAGTTCCCACCTCGACCTGACGATCCCCGTCGGCCCGGTCGGGCTTACCCTGGATTTCGCCGATGGCGACCGGACGCTGATCTACAACGAGGCGCTGGGGCAGTTTCGCATCGGGGACCAGGTGATCACCGGCGATCCCACGGCCTTGCTCACGTTCGCCTGAATACGGATCGCCGGGGCGGCGCTGCGGGCCAATCCCCGATCACAGGTCAGTGCGCGCCTTCGATCGGCGTTCCCGATGGCCGGGGGCGCGGCGACAGCCAGATCAGCCCGGCCGCCACGAACAGCACGACGGCGCTGATCAGGAACGTGTGGTTCAGCGCCAGCGTCGTCGCTTCCTGATCGACCATACTGGCAATGACCTGCCGGGCCTGCTCGGTCGACATGCCTTGCGCGGAAAGCGTGGCCATGGTCGCATCGGGTTGCAGCGTATCGGCCAGCGCGTTGTGCGACGTGCGCTGCGCATTGCCCCAGATGGACAGCGCCAATGACGTCGACACGGCCAGCGCCAGCGTGCGCACGAAGCTTTGCAGCCCCGTCGCCGATGCCATGTCCTGCGGCTTGATCGTGCTCAGCGAGATGACCGTCAGCGGGATCATGAAGAACGACATGCCGAAGCCCTGAAGCAGTTGCGGCAGCGAAAGCGTCCAGAAATCGGCATTGGTCGTCCAGCCGACGCGCAGCAGGGTCATCAGCCCCAGCCAGCCCACCGCCAGCGACACCATCAGGCGCGGATCGGCGCGCGTCAGCATCCGCGCGGCGATTTGCGAGGTGGTGATCGCCGCCATGGCGGCGAACGCGGTGGTCAGCCCGGCCAGCGTGGCGGTATAGCCCAGCGAGGTCTGCAACCATTGCGGGATGATCACAATCCCCGCGAAATAGGCGCCGAACGAAAGCGCCAGCGTGAACACGCCCGCGCTGAACGATCGATTTGCGAAAATGCGCAAGTTCACGATCGGGTGTTCCTCGGTCAGTTCCCAGATCACGAAGACCAGGAACCCCAGGAAGGCCATGATCGCCAGCGCCACGATCAACGGATCGGCGAACCAATCATGATCGCGCCCGATATCGAGCATGATCTGCAAGGCGCCGATCCAGAACACCAGCAGGATCAGCCCGATCCCATCGATCGGCAGCTTGCGCGTGGGCGTTTCCACGCCGCGCAGCAGCCACCAGGCCGCAGCGGCGCACAGCACCGCCAGCGGGATGTTGATCAGGAATATCCAGTGCCAGCTCAGGTTGTCGCTGATCGTGCCGCCGATGATCGGACCCATCGCCGGCCCTGCCAGCGTGGTCATCGCCCAGATGCCCATCGCCATGCCGCGCTGTTCGGGCGGGAAGACGCGCAGCATCAGGGTTTGCGATATCGGCATCAGCGGCGCGCCGCACAGGCCCTGGCCGATGCGGCAGACGACCAGCATGGTCAGCGAAATCGACAGGCCGCACATCGCCGAAAACAGGCCGAAGCCCAGCATCGCCAGCACGAAGGCGCGCACCGCGCCAAAGCGCTGGGCGATCCAGCCGGTCAACGGCACGCAGATCGCCTCGGCCACGGCATAGGACGTGATGATCCAGGCGCCCTGATCCATGGAAATGCCCAGGTCACCGGCGATATGCGGCACCGATACGTTGGCGATGCTAAGGTCCAGCACCACCATGAAATTGCCGGCCGCCAGCACCAGCCCGGCCAGGGCGCGGCGCGATGGCGCGATCATCGGCGCGGCGGCCGTTCCCATCGCCTGTGTCGCCATGGCTTGCTCAGTTCCCCGAAAGGTCGATCTCGACCTCGGTCGAAAGCCCGACGCGCAGCGGGTGCTGCGCCAGTTCCCCGGGATCAAGCTCGATCCGCACCGGCAGGCGCTGAACCACCTTGATCCAGTTGCCGGTCGCGTTCTGCGCCGGGATCAGCGCCATCGAGGCACCGGTGCCGCCGGAAATGCCGGCAACGCGGCCATGATAGATCACCGAACCACCATAGATATCGGCGGTGACCGTGGCCGGCATGCCGATCCTGACGCGCGTCAACTGGCGTTCCTTGAAGTTGGCATCGACATAGACCTTGGTCAGCGGCACGATCGTCATCATCGTCTGCCCCGCGGTCAGGCGCTGGCCAAGCTGGACCTGGCGGCGCGTCACCGTGCCGGCGATCGGCGCGCGGATCACGGTGCGGGTAAGATCGAGCTTGGCGGTGGCCAGCCTGGACTTGGCCGCCAGCACGCCGGGATCGCTGTCCTCGCTCAGCCCGCGCACCAGCGCCTCGTTCGCGGCCAGTTCGCCTTCGGCGGCAAGCCGGGTCGACTGGGTCTGGGCGACGCCCGCCTGCGCGGCTTCCACGGCGGCGCGGGCGCTGGCGAAGGCCTTGCGCGCGGCGGTCAGTTCCTCGCCCGAAACCGCGCCGCTGCTGGCCAGCGCAACGCGCCGCTGCAGATCGATGCGCGTCTTTTCGAGATCGGCCTGCGTGGCGGCCAGTTGCGCGCGCGCCTGGGCGATATCCGCGCCGCGCGCCGCGACTTGCGCCGAAAGCGCGCCGCTCGTCGCGCGGGTCTGGCGAAAGCGGCGCAGCGCATCGGCCAGTTCGGCTTCGGCCTGGGCCACCGCGATCGTGGCATTGGCGGGATCGATCCGGGCCAGCACTTCGCCCTGCTTGACGGCCTGGGTATCGCGCACGTTCACTTCGATCACCGCGCCCGCGACGAGCGGCGTCACTTGCGCCGCCTCGGCATTGACATAGGCATTGTCGGTGCTGACGTGATTGCGCCCGATCAGGGCGTACCACAGCCCCCACAGCACGCCGACGACGACCACCGCCACGACAAGCCGCGTCAGCCAGGTGCGGCGCGCGGCAAGCTGGCGCGACCGCGCGATGGCGGCGACCTGTGCGGCATCGGCGGCCAGCATCTCTTCGGTGGGGACAGCGTTCTGGGGATCGGCATCAGCCATTGGGGGCGTCCTTGGCACTGTTGGCGGCGGGGGCGAATGCGGCGGCAGGCGCGAAGCCTCCACCCAGCGCCCGGACAAGATCGATATCGATGGCGCGCGCGGCGGCGGCCACGCTGGCGTGGGCCAGCCGCGCCTGCAGCAAGCGGTCTTCCACCGTCAGCACATCGAGATAGGACGACAGCCCGCCGCGATAGCGGCTTTGCGCCACGGCATAGGCATCTTCGGCGGCGGCCAGCGCCTCGGCCGAGCGGGCAAGCTGTTCGGCCAGCAGGCGACGGCCGCTTACCGCGTCGGCGGCCTGCTGATAGGCGGCCAGCACCGTGCGATCGTAATCGGCCACGGCTTCGTCATAGCTGGCGCGCTCGGCCCGATAGCGCCCCTGAAGCGCGCCGCCGTGGAAGATCGGCAGGCTGATCGCCGGACCCGCGCGGCCATAGCTGGAACCACCGGCGAACAGGTTTTCCAGCCCCAGCGATTGCACGCCGACCAGCGCGTTCAGGCGGATCGCGGGGAAGAAATCGGCGCGCGCCACCTTGATCCGGCTGGCGGCGGCTTCCACCCGCGCCCGCGCGGCGGCGATATCGGGGCGGCGCCCGACCAGGTCGGTGGTGACGCCTTCGGGCAGCCCGCCGGACGCGGGCCCCGACAGGGCCGGGCGGATCAGCGCGGGCCGGGCCAGCGCCAGCCCGCGATCCGGCCCGGCGCCGACCAGCGCGGCGATCTGGTTGCGGCGCACGGCGATGGCCTGGTCTGCCGCGGCCAGCGCGGCGCGGGCCGCCGCCGCCTGCGAATCCGACTGGCGCAGGCTGCCGCGCGTTTCCAGGCCATTGGCCTGGCGCTGGGCGACAAGCCGCTGCGTGGCGGTGCGGGTGTCGAGTTCACCCTGGCGAACGTCGCGTTCCTCGAACAATCGGGCCAGATCGACATAGGCAGAGGCGATCGCGGTGGCGAGCATCAGGTGCGCCTGGCGGGCATCGATCGCGGCGGCGCGTTTTTCCGACGTGGCGGCGGCCAGCGCCGCGCGATTGCGGCCCCACAGGTCCAGATCGAAGCCCAGGCTGGCGGCGAGCTGCCCCGTATCCTGCCAGCCCTGCGGCAGGAATTCCTTGGGGAAGCCATTGTTGTAGCTTTGCTTTTCAGCGTTGGCCTGGCCATTGACATCGACCGAGGGCAGCCGCGCCGCGCCGGCCTGCTGGGCCAGCCCGCCTGCCCGGCGCAGCCGCGCCGCGGCGGCGGCGACATCGGGAGAGCTGGCCATCCCTTCGGCGATCAGCGCATCGAGCTGCGCATCGCCATAGGCCTGCCACCACCGTTCGTCCGGCCACGCGCCTTCCGCAGAGCCAGGCAGGCTTTGCGCGGCGGCAACCGATTCGGGCGGGCGCGGCATCGGCTTTGGCCCCGTGGCCGGCAGCGGCGCGCAAGCCACCGCGAGCATCGCCGCGAGACCAGCCGCCAGCATGGCCGGCTTCAGCAAGGGAAACTGCAAATAACGGGTGGGCATCGTGAAATCGTACCGCCTGGTATGAATTTCATCAGTCGGCCGGCGCGAAGCCATTGTCAACCAGAAAATCGTACTATACGGTACGGCAATCATGAATGCCGTTTCCGCCCCCTGTCCTGCCGCCAAGCCCGCCAGCCGCCGCGAGGCGCGACGCCATTCGCGCCGCGAAACGATCCTTGACGTTGCCGCGCAGTGGTTTCTGGAACATGGTTATGACGGCACCACGATGTCGGCCATTGCCACGGCGCTGGGCGGCTCCAAGGGCACCTTGTGGAACTATTTCCCGTCCAAGGACGTGCTGTTCGCCGCCGTGATCGATCAGGTGACCACCGCGTTCCGGGAACAGCTTCTGCTGATCCTCAACCCGCACGACGAAACGGAAACCGCGCTCTATCGCTTCTGCGGCGAACTGCTGCGCAAGACCAGTTCGCCCGAGGCGGTCGCGCTGTACCGGCTGGTGATCGGCGAGGCCAATCGCTTTCCCGAAGTGGGCCGCATCTTCTATGAACGCGCGCCCCTCCAGACGCGCATCCTGCTGGCGGAATATCTTTCCACCGCGATGGAACGCGGCCGGCTGCGCCGCGACGATCCCTTTCGCGCCGCGCGCGAACTGATCGGGCTGTGCATGTGCAATTCCCACAGCGAGCGGCTGATGGGCCTGCGCGCCGCGGAATGCGAAGACACCGTGGCCGCCGACGCCGAACAGGCGACGCGGGTGTTCCTGCGCGCCTACGCAATTTAGCGTCAGGACCGAGAGCGGATCGACATTCAAGACTTCTTTGCGCGATTGCCAATGAGACGTGTCATCCTGAACTTGTTTCAGGATCCATTGTGCCTCCAGGAACCTCGGCGCGTGGGGAGGGATGGATGCTGAAACAAGTTCAGCATGACGCACTGGGATGAAACGCCGCCCCGAATTTCCAGATACTTGAATGTCGATCCAACTTAACGCAGCCGGGCGATGTAGATCGCCGGGCCGGAGCTTTCCCCCGCCACCGGCCGGATTACCGCCACGAAAGGCGCCGCGCCGCGCAAGCTGTCATAGCGTTCCAGTTCGGCCGCGAACACGCCGGGGCGGTTCCGGTAGCGGCCATAGTTGCTGAACAGCGCATAGTCCGCCCGGCACGAGTCCAGCCGATCGCGATCGACATGCCCCAGATCCACCAGCGGGCTGCCGTGGCGCGCGGCTTCCACTTTCGAATAGCCGATCTGCCCTGAAAGCGCCGCGCGCGGATCGACGCAGCCCAGCGCGCCCAGCGGAAAGCGCAAGGTCCACGGGCCTTGCAACAGATCGAAGGCGGCATGCTCGACCAGGATGGTGGAGCCGGGCGGCACATGGCCGCGCACCCAGGCGGCGGCGATCTGGCGCGTGTCATGCGCGCGTTCCCGCGCACGCACGAATTCGGCGCGCAGCATCGGCGCCAGCAGCGCCAGCAGCGCCAGTGGCCCCAGCCAGCGCATCATCGCCCGCCCCCGCCCCGCGCCAAGCCGCGCGCGCAGCCCGTCCGCCAGCGTGACCATCGCATGCGCGGCAAGCAGCGCGGCGAAAGGCAGCAGTGGCACGATCCAGCGTTCCCACAGCAGCGACTGCCCGCAGATGACCGCCAGCAGCACCGCCGGCGCCGGCAGCAGCGCGGCGGCATCGCGCGGCGCGGCGCGCGCCAGCGTGACCGCGCCCAGCCCTGCCAGCATCGTCCCCGCAAGGCCCAGCGAGGCGATCAGCGTGTGGTCCAGATACCAGCCGAGGTTGAACAGGAAACCGCCGCCGGTCGCGCCCGGATGGACCGGCCGCGCCTCTCCGGCCAGATTGCGCAGCAGCGCCGGCCAGTCGAGCACGAGATAGGGCGAGACCATGATCAGCGTTGCCGCGGCCGCCAGCCCGGTCAGCCCGAGCATGCGCCAGTCGCGCCGGCCCTGGCGCCAGCGCCACAGCCCCGCGCCCAGCGCGTTGAGCAGGATCAGCGCCGCCGGCCACTTGGTGGCGCAGGCCAGCCCGGCGAAGACCCCGGCCAGCACATAATCGCGCCGCCGCCCGTCGCGCACGATCGCCAGCGCCGCCAGCGCGCCCAGCAGCATGAACATGCTGGCATGCACATCGGTACGGATGATCTGCGAATATTCGATATGGATGGCGTTCACCGCCAGCAGCAGCGCCGCGATCAGGCCCAGCTTATCGCCACCCGGCGTGTCATCCCCCAGCCGCCGGCCCAGCCGGTGGACCAGCAGCACGCAGATCACCCCGAAGCCCGCCATCAGCACGCGGGCGGGCAGGAAGGCGATGCCGGGATCGGCATAGGCGGCATCGCCGAACGCCTTGATATCGGCATAGCGCCCGCTGCCGATGGCAAAACCGGCCACGCCCAGCAGGACCAGCGCCAGCGCATAGAACGTGGTGGTGGCAGGATGGCCGAACCAGCCGGGGTTGAGCGTGCGGTGCTTCAGCATCTCGAACGCCGTCATCATGAACAGCGGCTCGTCCGGGTCGTTGAGCGAGGGCAGGCCAAAGCCGATGCCATGCAGGCGCAGCCCCGCCGCCAGCAGCACGACCAGCGCCAGCGGCACGAAGCGGCGCCACCCGGCGCGCCACCCCGCGCGCGCGGGCGTTGCCGCCTTGCGGCCTGCGACCTTGTGGTCTGCGGCCTTACGGTCTGCGGGGGGCGTATCCGTCATGCTGGTGCAGGCCTAGACGTGGAGGAACGATGCAAACCGTAATTCTGGCCGGCGGCCTTGGCAGCCGGCTTGGCGAAGAGACCGCCATACGGCCCAAGCCCATGGTCGAGATCGGTGGAAAGCCGATTCTCTGGCATATCATGAAGATCTATTCCGCCAGTGGATTCAACGACTTCGTGATCTGCCTCGGTTACAAGGGCTATATGATCAAGGAATACTTCGCCAACTATTTCCTGCACACCTCCGACGTGACGATCGACTTGCGCAACGGCAACGGCATGGAAGTGCACCGCACGGGCAGCGAACCGTGGCGCATCACGCTGGTCGATACCGGCCCCGCCACGATGACCGGCGGCAGGCTGGCCGCGATCCGCCCCTACCTCGATCCCGACGCGCCGTTCTGCTTTACCTATGGCGATGGCGTGGCCGACATCGACGTGGCCGATCTGGTGCGCTTCCACAAGGCGCACGGGCTGCGCGCGACGATCACCTCCGTCTCGCCGCCGGGCCGCTTCGGCGCGCTGGAATTCGCAGACGGCCGCGTTACCGATTTCCGCGAAAAGCCGGCGGGCGACGGCGGCCAGATCAACGGCGGGTTCTTCGTCGCCGATCCCTCGGTGCTCGATCTGGTCGACGGGCCGGACACGGTGTGGGAACAAGGCCCGCTCGAAACGCTGGCACGCGGCGGCGAGCTGATGGGCTATCGCCATGACGGTTTCTGGCAGCCGATGGATACGCTGCGCGACAAGCTGCACCTGGAAGACTTGTGGAACACGGGCGCGGCGCCGTGGAAGCGCTGGTGACCCCCGTGTGGCAAGGGCGCCGCGTGCTGGTGACCGGGCACACCGGCTTCAAGGGAAGCTGGCTGTCGCTCTGGCTTCACGCCATGGGCGCGGACGTGACCGGCTTTGCCCTGCCCCCGCCGACCGATCCCAGCCTGTTCGCGGCGGCGCGCATCGCCGGCCTGATCCGCCACATCGAAGGCGACGTGCGCGATCTGGCCGCGGTGCGCGCGGCGGTCGCCACGGCGCGGCCCGAGGTGATCTTCCACCTGGCCGCGCAGCCGCTGGTGCGCCTGTCCTATGAACAGCCGGTGGAAACCTATGCCACCAACGTCATGGGCACCGTGCACGTGCTGGAAGCGGCGCGGCTGGACGGCGCGGTGCGTGCGATCGTCAGCGTGACCAGCGACAAGTGCTATGAAAACCGCGAATGGATCTGGCCCTATCGCGAAAGCGATCCGATGGGCGGGCACGATCCCTACAGTTCCAGCAAGGGCTGCGCCGAACTAGTCACGGCGGCCTGGCGCAAGTCGTTCTTCGCCGATCCGGGCGCGCCGGCGCTGGCATCGGTGCGGGCGGGCAACGTCATCGGCGGGGGAGACTGGGCGGCGGACCGGCTGGTGCCCGATCTGGTCCGCGCGTTCGAGGCCGGCGTTTCGCCGCTGATCCGCGCGCCGCAGGCGGTGCGCCCCTGGCAGCACGTGCTGGAAGCGCTGGGCGGCTATATCCAGATCGCCGAGCGGCTGCTGGCGGGCGAACGCCACTTCGCCGATGGCTGGAACTTCGGCCCGGCCGACGATGATGCGCGGCCGGTTTCGTGGATCGTCGAACGGATGCGCGCCGCGTGGACCGAAAGCGGTGGCGCGGCCAGCGATGCCCTGCCCGATGCCGGCCCCCGCCCGCACGAGGCCGGCCTGCTGCGGCTGGACTGTTCCAAGGCGCGCGCCGCATTGGGCTGGCGGCCGGCGCTGAACCTGGAACGGACCATCGACTGGATCGTCGCCTGGCACCGCGCGGTGGCCGGCGGCGCCGATGCACGCGCCGTCACGCTGGGCCAGATCGCGGACTATGCCGCCGCGTCCAGCCAATCGGGAGATCGCGCCGCCGCCTGAAGCGGCGCGCGCGCCAGCGTAAGGATGTTGCCGAGCCGCAGCCCCACGGGGCGCGCCGGCAGCGGCACGCGGTTCACCTTCACGCCCACCGTCCACGCCGCCTGCCGCGCCAGGAAATCGAGCGGGAACCAGTTGACCGAGCGCTGCACCGCCACGCCGTGATACCCCGCGCGCGCCAGCAGCGCGTGCATCGTATCGGGATTGTAGAGTTCGGGATGCTGGAGGCAGAACGGCGGCCAGCGCGTGCCCATCACCCAGCGCAGCAGCGAGCGTTCGTTGTGCGTTACGATCATCAGCGTGCCGCCGGGCAGCAGCTTGGCGCGGATCTGTTCGAGCATCGCCACCGGATCGAGCAGATGATCGAGCACGTGGACCATCACCGCCAGGCCCACCGAGCCATCGGGCACGGCGGACAGATCGTCCATCACCGGCAGCACCGTGGCGGGATGGCCGCCCGCCGCCGCGCGCAACGTATCGTGGATCGCGCGGTTCGGCTCGAACAGCCAGAAATGCTCGAACGCGCCGCGCCGCGCCGCTTCGCCGACGATATGGCCAACGTCCGGCCCGATCTCCAGATAGCCGCCCGCCAGCGCGCCCTGCGCCGCCGCCTGATCGAAATAGCCGCGCTGGGTGGCGGCCACGGCCTCGCCCGAAACGGCTTCCATGTTGGGCGCCATCGCGCCGTAAAGTTCGCCCAGTTGCGCGTCGTCGAAATAGACCGGGTTGTAGAGCAGCCCGCAGCGCGCGCAGCGATGATAGCTGAAGAACAGCTTTTCCTGGAACAGGCCCGACCAGAACGGTCGCAACCCGTCCAGTGTCAGTGTCTCGGCCCGCTGTCGGCTGTTCACCTCGCCCTTGGTGACGTTAGACCCGCACAACGGGCAGGGCCGGCGGAGAAAGGCCGGCGCGGTCATCGCGCGTCTCCCTGCGTGCGGAACGTGACGCGGCTGTGCCAGAAATAGCTGCCCACGATCACCACGGCGTTGAAGCCAAGCTGGGCGATCGCCGGCGGGACGCGGCCCCATTCGACCAGCATCGGCAGCGCTGCCCAGTTCACCGCGTAGTTGAACAGGTAGAAGCTGGAGAACGTGCTGAATTCGCGCAGGAAATTGCCCCGCGTGCGAAACACGCCCAGCTTGTAGGTGGCATAGGCAAAGCACAGGCACACCACCTGCGCGATGCCCAGCGCCACCAGATAGTGCGTGCGCAGCAGCGGCACGGCCCACAGCAGCGCCGGATAGAACGACAGCCCGAACGCGGTGTTCGCCGCCCCGGCCAGCGCGAAGCGCAGCGGGCGTTCGCCCTTCATCGCCATGGCGCGGCTCATTCGTCCTCCATCAGGTCTATCAGCATGTTCTCGCGTAGCACGTCGCGCGGCAGGAAGGGCGAAAGGTCTTCCAGCGCGGGCGACGTGATGCGCCCGTCGGGATGCGACTTGGCGCTGAGCTTGGGCGCGAACGCGACGTGCTCGTCCACCATGATCTCGCAGATCGCCGGGCCTTCCATGGCCAGCGCCGTGCCGATCGCGGCGGGCAGATCATCGTGCGATTGCGCACGGACATAGCCGAAGCCGAACGCGGCGGCGACTTTGCCGAAATCGGGAAAGGTGACGTTGCTTTTCGGCCCGCCGCCCACTTCCACCCCGTTGAAGAAATTGCGGTGCGTCTGGAAGATGGAAACATAGCCCGCGTTGTTGATGAGGAAGACCTTCACCGGCAGGCCATATCCGGCGATGGTCTGCAATTCCTGCAGGTTCATCATGATCGAGCCATCACCGGCGATGCAGATCACGCGCTGACGCCCTTGCGTGGCGGCGCACACCCCGATCGCGGCGGGCAGGTCATACCCCATCGTCGCGCAGCCCGAATTGGTCCACAGTCGCTGCCCGCGCCGGATCACCCCCGCCTGGAAGCTGACCACGCAGGCGCTGCCATTGCCGGTAACGACGATCTCGTCCTCTGCCAGTTGCGCGAACAGTTCGTCCATCGCCACATAAGGGTGGATGCCGGGGCCGTGATCGCGATATTCGGGCAGCACCGCCGGGAAGCGGCGCACGCGCTCTTTCGCCCAGGCCAGCCATTCGCGGTGGCGCGCGTCCGGCCCGGCATAGGGGGCGGCCAGCAGCGCCGGGATCAGATCGCCCAGGTCCGCCACCACCGGCAGGTCGGGCTGCACGTTGGGCTTCTGCAATTCGACCGGATCGATATCGACCCAGATCTTGAACGCCGCGCGCGCAAAGCTTTTCCAGTTGTAGCTGACCTGACGGATGTTGAGCCGGCTGCCCAGCACCAGCAGCAGGTCGGCGCTTTGCGTCACCATGTTGCCGCCGCGGTCCCCCACCGAACCGGGCCGCCCGGCATAGAGCGGGTGATCGTTCCACAGCACGTCATGCGCGTTCCAGCCGCTGACCACGGGCACGCCCAGCTTTTCGATCAGCTTCAGGAAATGGCCATGCGCGCCCGACAGCCGCACCCCGCCCCCGGCGAAGACCACCGGCCGCTCTGCCTTCGCGATACGATCGAGGATTTCGGCCGCTGCGGCATCGAGGTCGGTTTTCGTCCACGGCTCGTCCAGTTCGGCGGGATCGAAGCCGGGCAGCAGGTCTTCGGGATCGATCTTGGCGGCCTGCACATCCAGCGGAATGTCCAGCCAGACCGGCCCCGGCCGTCCGGTGGTGGCCAGATGGATCGCCTTTTCCAGATGATAGCGGATCGCGCGCGGGTCGGTGATCATCGTCGCGTACTTGGTGATCGGGCGGACCAGTTCCTCGATGTCGAGCTCCTGATCGCCGTACTGGCGCAATGGCAAGCCGGTGTGGCGCACCGTGGTTTCGGTCTTCACCTGGCCAGAGATCACCAGCATGCCAATCGAATCGACGAAGGCGCCATAAACCCCGGTAATGGCGTTGGTGCCGCCGGGACCGGAGGTGACGTTGACCACCGCCAGCCGGTTGGTCAGCCGGTAATAGGCCTCCGCCGCCATCGACAGCGCCTGTTCGTGGTGCGTGAACGTGGTTGTGAGCGCGGGATGCGTGCCGAGCGAGTGGTTGAGGTGCATCGCCCCGCCCCCCGTCAGCATGAAGACATCGCGAATGCCATGGCCGGCCAGCGTTTCGGCCACCCAGTCGGAGAGTTTGATGAGCGTCACGGTTGCCATCCATTCCAGAGCGCGGTGCGGCGGATCGCCTCGTCGAGGCCGACGGTGGGCGATACGCCAAGGTCGCGGCGGATCGCCGCGGTCGAAGGGACATAGCGGCCAGGGTTCCAGCCGGGATCGGCGCGGCCGAGAACCTCCACGCCGGGGCCGCCCAGCACGGCGGCGGTGCGGCGCGCCAGATCGGCGATCGAGACGGCCTGTTCCGATCCCATGTTATAGGTCGCGCCGCGCTGCCCTGCGATCAGCAACGTCCACAGCCAGACGGCCAGATCGGCGGCATAAAGGTATGAGCGCACCGCCGTGCCCGCGCTTTCGACGCGGATCGTGCGCCCGGCCATGGCATCGCGGATGAAATTGCCGGCGGCGAAATGGGTGTCGAGCGACAGCAGCGGCCCCAGCAGCGCGAAGATGCGCGCGCCCACCACGTCCAGCCCGAACTGCTGGCCATAGATCGCGCATAGCGTTTCGGCCGCGCGCTTGCCCTCGCCATAGGCGGACTTGGGATCGCGCGGATCGGGGCCGCCGTGCCAATCCTCCGCCACATGCGACACATCCCACGGCTGCACACCATAGACGGCGCCCGAACTCATGAACAACACGCGCCCCGCGCCGCGCTCCACCGCGAGGTCGAGCACGCGGCGCGTGCCCGCCACGATCGTATCGAACATGCGGCGCGGATCACGGGCGTTGAGATCGGCGCTGGCATCGGTGGCGCCGTGGATCACGTGGGTGAAATCGCCCGGCGGCGGAACGAAATCCGCGATCCCGCCAGCGACCAGCGTGAAGCGGCCCGCCAGATGCGGCACGCGGCGCGCGAAGGCATCGGGATCGCGGCTGAGCAGCGTGACGTGCGCGTCCACGCCGGCATGCGCCAGGGCTTCCAGCATCCAGCGGCCGATGAAGCCGGTGCCCCCGGTCATGAAGATGCGCGCGCCCGCAAGCCGCGGCCACAGCGGCGCCAGCGCACGGTCCATCGCGGCCAGATCCTGCGCGAAGCTCCACAGTGGCGCGCTCATGCCGGGGCCAGCCCAAGACTGGGGCGATGCGTGCGGTGCGCACGGGCGACCTGGACCACGGTGTCGAGAACGAGGCTCCACAGGATCAGCACGATCAGGCCGGGGCGCAAAAACTGGCCCACGCCGATCGCGAAGCTGGGGTTGACCGGCCGATCGCCCAGCCAGCTTGCGCTGCTGACGTTGAGCACGGTGGCGAGCGGCCATTCACCCACCAGGCACAGCAGATAGGCGCAGATCACGGCCACGATCGGCCCCGGCCGCCGGAATGGCTCCAGCAGCACCAGGAACAGCAGGAACGTCTGCGTATAGCCGCCGGGTGACTGGGTGACGAGATAGGCGGCGAGCAGGATCGCCGATACGCGGTTCGCCGTCACCGCCGTGGGCTGCAGCCATGCCGCCGCCAGCGCGAGCAGCGCCGCCGCCTGGCTGGCGCGGATCACGGCGGGGACCAGCACATAGATCGTTTCGACCACGCGCGACGGCAGGAAATCCAGCACCGCGATCGGCGCGACCTTCAGTTGCAGCAGCGGGGCGTAGCTGGTGGAAAAATAGATCTCACCCCAGATCTGCCCGCTTTGGAACAGGACCCAGTTGGCGGTGTTCGCAGCGATCTGCATCGGCGTGCCGCTGCCCACCATCGCCAGCGTGACGAGGTAGAGCGCGATGGTGGCGATGCCCGCCAGTTCCAGCGCGCGCCAGTGCCGCTTCACCCCGGCCGCCAGCGCGGGCAGCACCAGATAGGGCTTGAAGTTGATCGTCGCCGCGATCGCCAGCGCCCTGACCCCGCGCGAGCGGACCACATCACCATAAGCCACGACGAAGCAGGCCAGGGCGACGAGGATCAGGTTGCCGCGTTCCAGCGTGAACAGCAGCGGCAGGCCCAGCGCGAAGGCGGCGGCGCGCATCGGCGCGGTCGCGCAGTTGGCGCGGCGGAACGCCAGCCAGACCAGCCCTGCATCGATCAGGTAGAAACCATAGATCACCGAGCGCGCCAGCCAGTCGCAATCGCGCGCGTGGAACGGCGAATCGCGATAGCAGCCCGACAAGCTGAAGGTATCGAGGAAGGCGAAGGACAGCGGCGGGTAGATCGTGCGCCAGACGTCGAACGCGCCCGGCCGGTTGGCCCAGAACGCGGTGTTGAACCAGTCCATGAAGGTGTCGTTGGTATCGAACACGAAAGGCTGCGGCAGATAGCCGTTGAGCACGAAGAAACGCAGCGTCCACGCGAAACTCGCCACCACCGCCAGCGACAGCAGCACTTCGGGTAGCAGCGCATGGATGCTGCCGCGGCCCGTCGACGGCGGATCGCTGGTCACGGCCGCCGCACCAGCACGCGCGCGGCGGGGCGGGCGCGGGTGGGCGGAAAGTTGATCCGTTCCTCCTCGATCACCAGCGGCATGTTGCGGCTGCGCTCGGCCAGCATGCGCACCTGTTCGCCGGTCAGCCCCTGGAACAGCAGCAGCACCGCGAACATGGCGAAGGCCACGCCCAGCCCCAGCAGCGGCCAGACCGGCCCGGCCAGCACCAGCGCCACCATTGCCGCCAGCAGCAGCAGCAGCGCCGCGCCGCCCATCCACACCGACAGCAGGATCGGCAGGCGCAGCAGCGACTTGGCCGACGACGCCAGCCCCGACAGCGCGAACGAGGCGAGCGCGGCGAAATCGTTCTTGCTTTCCCCCGCCGCGCGCGGCGGCCGATCCACCGGCACCACCGCCAGCCGGAAGCCGCTTTCCACCAGCATGCCCCGGAAGAACGGCTCAGGCTCGTTCCACGCGGCCAGCGTATCGACGACCTCGCGCGTGTAGAGACCAAAGCCGGTGGCTCCGGCGATCACCGGATAATCGCCGAAGCGGCGCAGGAAGGCATAGCCGACGCGCCGCCCCAGCCCGAGGAGCAGCGAGGCCTTTTCGGTCTTGCGCTGGGCCAGCACCACTTGCGCGCCCGCACGCCACTGGCGCACGAATTCGCCGATGCATTCGGGCGGGTCCTGAAAATCGGCGCACATGCCGATCACCGCCGCGCCTTCGGCCTGGTAGATGCCGTATGTGGGCGATCGCATCTGGCCATAGTTGCGGTTGTTGAAGATCGCCCGGATGCGCGCGTCCCCCGCGCACAATTCGCGCATCAGCGCGCGCGTGGCGTCGGTGGAACGGTTGTCGATCAGGATGATCTCGTGCGAGGCGACATGGCGTTCGGCCTCGGCCGTCACCGCCGCGCAGATTTCGCGGACGTTGCCTTCCTCGTTAAAGCAGGGGATGACGATCGAGAGTTCGGGCGAGAGTTCGGGAGCGGAGCCGGCCACGCTCATGGCGCGCGGTCCTGCTGGCGGCGAAACGGCATGGCGATGCCGGTGGCCGGCGCGTAGACTTCGGTGAACGCGGCGCCCAGCAGCACCAGCAGCAGCAGCGCCACCGCCGGGATATTGTACTTGCGATCGGGATCGGCGTGCGGCGCTTCGACCAGTTGCACGTCGGACGCGGTTTCCCCGGCCAGCGTTTCCACCGCTACTTCTTCCGAAGACCGCGCATAGACTTCGTAGAGCGCCTGGGCGAACCGGTAGTTGCGATAGAGATCGAGGTATTCGCCCGAAATCTGCGACATCCCGGCCACGTTCGGGCCAGAGGCATCGCGCCCCGGCTCGCCCGCGCTGGCGATCTGCTGGCGCAGCGAGGCGACTTGCTGGCGCACCGCCTGAAGCTGCGCGTTGTCCGGTCCCTGGAAGCGTTCCAGCGTCTGCAGTTCGACCTGTCTGGCCTTGAGCTGCGCTTCCAGCCCGGCGCGGATCGAAAGCGCCGCGCCCAGTTCGGCCTCGGGCGCCGCAAGCTGGTTGCTGCGGCGGAACTTGGCCAGCGCCGCCTCGCTGGCGACGACCTTGCGCGAGGCATCGCGGAACCGATCGAGCACAATCTTGCGCTTGCGCTCCACCCGATCGCGGCTGAGCGCGACGATGCGATCGCTGATCGCCTGGACATAGGCCGCGGCCAGCGCCTCGGCCTGCTTGCGGTCGTGCGTCCTGACCTCGACCTCGATGATGCCGCCGGTCAGCGAATGGACATCGACCTTGCGTTCCATCGCGACACGCGCGGCATCCTGCGTGGCATAGCCATCGGGACCGACCAGCCTAAGCCGCGCGATCACCGCGTCGGTCACTTCAGTGCCGCGCGCGATGGCCAGGTACAGGTCGATCGGCTGCTTGGCCCCGCCGAACAGCGCGGCCAGGCCCTGCAACTGCGCGCCCAGCGCATTCATCATCGAACCCAGCCCGATGCTGCTGGCATCCTGCGGCAGCATCTTGGCGCGCGCCACGTAAGGGCGCGGCACCACGCACAGCGCCGCCAGCACCAGCGCCAGCAGCGCATAGCCCAGCCGGCGCTTGCGCGGATCGGCGGCGATGGCCCCGGCGCGGCGGGTCATGTCGGAAACGCCGCTCATTGGACCAGCGCGCTCACCGATGCGGCGGCGACGACCCCGCCGAACAGGCTGCCGGTGATATCGCGCAGCCGCGCCCAGAACTCACCGCGATCGGCGTCGATCGGCACGAAGATCAGGTCGCCCGGCAAGGCCCGCGCCCGCAGCGCGCCCTTGGACAGGACGGTGCCATTGGCGCGCACCACGAAGATTTCGCCGCGATCGCCCAGCTTCTGTACGCCGCCCGCCGAAGTCAGGTAATCGCGCACCGTGGCGCCGCCGCGATAGGCGAACGAGGCCTGCGTCGGCACCGCGCCGAACACGCCCACCGTAACCGGGCGCGGCGGTACATAGATCGTGTCGTTGTTTTCGACGATCAGGTCGGCCGGCAGCGCCGCCGCCGTCACCGGCAGGTCGAACACCAACCGCCCGGTCGGCTCGCGCTGGCGCAACTGGTCGACGATCGAGCGCACCAGCGTCAGGTTCTGCGGCTGCACCAGTTGCGCGCGGTTGGCCGACGTGATCGGCTGCGCGGTCAGCAGGAATTCCATGTCCCGGATGGCGTTGTCGAAGCTCTGCCGCTGCTGGCGCTTCACGCTTTCGCGCGTGATCACGCTGGCATAGGGAAAGGCTTGCTCCGTCAGCCCGCCGGCCTGCGCCACCACATCGGCCAGGCGCGTGCCGGGCTGGAAGTAATAGCGGCCCGGCCGCGCCACTTCGCCGCTGATCGTGACCAGCACCGATTGCTGCTGGATCGGGCGGGCGATGCCGGCGTTGGACAGCACGCGGATCACATCGCCGCGCCGCGCCTTGCGTGTCGCCGCATCGGCGGCGGAAAGCTGTTCCCAGGCCTGCCGCTCTGTCCCCAGCGAATCGAGCACCATCAGCCGCGTGCCATCGGCCACGGTGCTGACGCCGCCGGCATAGAGGATGGCGTCCTGCACCGTCTCGCCCGGGCCGACTTCGAAGATCGCCTCGTGATTGACGCTGCCGATCACCGCCACTTGCTCGCCGGCGGGGGCGACATAGATCACGTCGCCGTTCTGCAGCACCTTGTCGCCGCTCTTGTCGCCCTTGAGCAGCAGGTCATAAAGATCGAAGTCCGAAAGCAGCCGCCCGCCGCGCCGCAACTGGATGGAACGAAAGCTGCCCCCCGCCGCCGGGCCGCCCGCCGCCAGCACGGCGTTGACCAGGGTGGACAGGCTGCCGACGGTATAGGCCCCCGGCTGGCGCGCGAAGCCGGTGACGTAGACGGTCACGCCGTGCAGCCGGGCCACCGTCACGTCCAGGGTGAAGCTGCGATACTGGCGCGACACCTGCCGCTCGATCGTGGCGTGCAGATCGCCATAGCGCACCCCGCCCACCAGGATCGCGCCGACGCGCGGCACGAAGATGCGCCCTTCGTTGTCCACCGTCAGACGCAAGTCCGCCGCCTGCACCGAACCGGTCAGCCCGATCAGCAACTGGTCGCCGGGATTGAGCCGATAGTCGGCCGGCACGGTGGTGGTCGGCGGCGCGGTGAAATCGCGCGCTTCGGGCACCAAGAGGTCCGCGCCGAAGCGGCGCAGCGGCTTGCCGACGACGGTGGAGGCGAAGTCCTCGAACTCGCTGGGCGGCGGCGGGGCCTCGTCCTTGTCGCGCCGCGCGGGCGGCGGCCCGGCCGGATCGCCACCGCCGCGCGCCGCCGACTGGTCGCCGGCGGGCACGGCGTTCTGGATGACATCGGGCTGATAGGAAGCCACCGTGCCGGACGGCACCGCCACCTGGCCCGACGCGGCCTGGCGCGCGCTGGCATCGCCGGACGCAGACGGCTGGGCGACGGGCGCCGCAAGCTGCGCAAAGGCCGGCCCGGACAGCATCGCCCCGGACAGCATCAGGGCCACCACGGCGCAACCGCTCAGCAAGGGCTTGGGACGCACGGTCATGTCAGTTGCAGCCTTCCATTTCGATCAGGCCCGCGCCGGGCGCCAGCAGCACTTCGGCGGCGGCCTGCCACAAGGCGCCGTTCGCGGCGGCGAGCACGCCCGCGCCGCTGCCGCCGACGCGATAGGGCTGGCGATCCCAGTGCGTGACGACGCCGCCCGCTTCGGTCAGGAACAGCACGCCCGCCGCGTGATCCCAGGGCAGGATGCGCTGGAACAGCGCCACATCATCGTGCCCCGTGGCAAGCCGCGGATAGCTGGCGGCGGCGCAGCGCGGCACGGGATGCACCGCCATCCGCGCAGCGGCGGCGGCATGGACTCGCTCGCGCCGTTCGGGCGAGAGAAAATGCGTGCCCAGCGCGGCGACGGGCACTGCCTGCCCCGTGGCGCGGGCCTGCACCCGATCGCCATTGCAGGTCGCGCCCCGGCCCCGTTCGGCATGGTGCAGCCGATCGCCCAGCGGGTCATAGATCCAGCCGGCCAGCGGCGCGCCGTCCTCGACTAGCGCCACCATCATGCCGAACGGTTCGCGCCCGGCGGCGAAATTGGCCGTGCCGTCCAGCGGATCGACCAGCCAGACCAGCCCTTCGTCCACACGATCGAGCAGCGCGGGATCGTGCGCCGCCGCTTCCTCGCCCACGATGCGCGCGCCAAGGCCCAGCGCGGCCAGCCCGTCATAGAGCCGCGCCTCGGCCTCGCGATCGACCGTGGTGACGATCTCGCCGGGGCTTTTTTCCGCGATCTCATGCGTGGCAAGCTGGCGGAAGCGTGGCGTCACCACGGCTTGCGCCACGCCGCGCAGCAGCGCCGAGACCTGCCGTTCGAGTGGCATCGCGATCAGGCGGCGACGCTGGCAAGCTTGGTGCGCGCGGCGGCGGCGTCGCGGTCCTGCATCATGCGGATGCGCGGCAGGTCCTCGTCCGCGATGGCCAGGTAATATTCGCGCTTGTTCTGGAGCCAGGCCAGTTCGAACGATACCGCATTGGCGATCCCCGCCTCGAAGCCCGGCGCTTCCACGGCGGCGCCATCGAAGATCACCTTGCGCGTTTCGAAGCGATCGAGCCGTACGCTGCGGATTTCGCGCAGCGCCGCGATCGCCTCTACCGCCACCGATCCGCCGACGACGAGTTCCAGGTCGTTGGCGCGGCACGCCTCGGCCACGCGCAGCACCGCGTCGGTGATCTGCCGTTCGTTGATCGCGCCGCGCGGCAACCCGCGCGACAGCGTGAAATCGACGCGGCCGAAGACGATGCCGTCAAGCTCCGCCCGGGCGAGCGGCAGCATCGCATCGAGATTGGCCAGCGTGGCTTCGGTTTCGAGATTGAACAGGAACTGCGTGTCGCTGTCCGCCGGGTAGGTCTTGTTCCGCGCATCGACGAACTTGGACAGCGCATAAGGCGTCTCGACCATCGGCGCGATGATGTAGTTCGCACCATAGAGCTTGGAGGCCAGCAGGTCGGACACCGCTTCGCAGCCGCCGATCTTCAGCGCCACGTCCAGATCCGCGCGCCAGGCCAGTTCGAGCAGCCGCAGCAGCTCGTCGGGGCGCGTGCCCTCGGCTTCGAATTCGGCCTTGATCGCGACGACTCCATAGCGGTCGCGGCCCTTCTTCAGCATGTCCAGCATGCGACGTTCGGTCGAATTCATCGTGCCTCCCTTGAGTGCAGAGCGTTGCCAATACCAACCAGACGGAGCGCCCCGGCCGGTTCCGTAACCCGCATGGCGCGCACCCGCCGGCCAAGCACGGAACCGGCGCGATACCGGGCGCGACTTTTTTGCGGCGCGTGTTGCGGGATCGCCGGCGCGGCTTCGTGTTGTCGGCGATGCCCGGGTGTTTCGCTCTTCAACTGCCCTTTGCACTGTGGCTTTCGGCCGGTCCCGGACCAGGATCGGCCGTGCCGCAGGGGCTGTTGCCCGGCGGAAACAGCGCGGCGTTTCGCGAAAGGATGATGGCGTGGTCGGCGCCAGCGCACGGGCCGGTAACCCTATCCCCCCCGCAACAGCGGGTTCCGGCCCGCCCGCAGCAGCGGGCCATGGTGGCGCTGCCCCATCTCTCCTCGGCGTTCGGCTGGCGCCTTCATCCCATTCGCGGAACGTACCGGCTGCACTCGGGCATCGACATTCCCGGCCGGCTGGGCACGCCCGTGCTGGCTTCGGCCGGCGGCCGCGTCCGCTTTGCCGGGCCGGCCGGCGGCTATGGCAACATGATAGAGATCGATCACGGCAATGGCCTGGAAACGCGCTACGCCCATCTTTCTCGGCTGCTGGTTTCGCCCGGCACGCCGGTCGCCCCGGGCGAGACGATCGCGCTGATGGGATCGACCGGGCTTTCCACCGGCAGCCACCTGCATTTCGAAGTGCGCGATCATGGCCGGGCCACCAATCCGCTGGCCTGGCTGGGCGGCCCCGCGCCGCGCGCTGTGTCCTTTGGCGCGTCCACGTCCATGGCGCGTGAATACAGGCCCGACGAAGATCAGGCCGAACCGCACATTTCGCGGTTCGCCCGCGCCCGATCGGCCGCGCCGGGCCCTGCCGGAGGCGGCTTGTGAACACCGATCGGGCGTCCGTCGCGTCCCTGCCTCGCTTGACCGGTCCAGAACCGATGCAACCGCAAGAGTCGGGGTTGGCAAGCCGCGCCCGGGGTGCTTTCACTGCCACCATGAATCGCGTTGAGGAAATCGACGGGCTACAACGCGTGGTCATCGTCGAACGGCGTCGCCTGCTGCGCTTTCTTGCTGCGCGTGGCGCGGGCGATGATGCGGAGGATCTGCTCCACGATCTGTGGCAGCGCGTGGCCGCCGGCCCCGGCCATCCGATCGCCGATCCGGTATCCTATCTGTTTCGCGCCGCCGAAAACCTGATCCGCGATCGCCGCCGGTCCAGCGTCAGCCGCGAACGCCGCCAGTTCGATTGGCACGAGACATCGATTTCCCCGCAGGAAGAACCGCACGGCGAACGCGTGCTGATCGCGCGCGAACGGCTGCGCGAAGTGAATGCGGCGCTGGCGGCGCTGGGTCCGCGCGTCGAACAGGTGTTTCGCCGCTATCGGATCGAAGGCATCGGCCAGGCGGTGATCGCGCGCGAACTTGGCATCAGCCTGAGTTCGGTGGAAAAGGATTTGCAGAAGGCCTACCGGGCACTGGCCCAGGTAAAGGCCCGGCTTGATCTGGAGTAGGAAAGGCGTAGCCGTATCGCGGGGCAGAGCGCGATCGGCACAAGGTTGGCACTCTTTGGATTTCGGATAATGGGGCGTCATCCCGCTGCACGGCGGGCTGATTGGCGATAACAGGGGTCAGTCATGAAAATGCAATGCGGAATCCGCGTGGCGGCTGCGTCCTCGTAGCGGCAATGGATATGACAGCTTACAACCCGGAACCCGATTCCGACCCGGCAGAGACCGCCCGCCTGTGGGTGATCCGCGCGCGCGACCGTGCCTTCGCCGATTGGGATGCGCTGACCGATTGGCTTGAGGCCGATCCCGCCCATCTCGCCGCCTACGAGGCCGTGCTGGCGCAGGACGAATGGCTGGACGATCTGCTTGAGGAAAGCGGCGACGCCAGGCCCGCCTTCGCCGCCGCAACGCATCCCGCCGCCCCTGTCGCCCCGTCCGCAAGCACCCCGGCAAACGATAGCGAAAGCGATGGCGCCGGCTGGCGCACGCGGCGGCGCTGGCCGGTATGGGGTGGCGCGGTGGCAGCGGCGATCACGGCAGTGGCCGGCTGGGTGCTTTTCCAGGGCGGCGCGCAGGAAATCGTCACCGCGCGGGGCGAACATCGCACCGTGGCGCTGGCCGATGGTTCGCGCATCACGCTGAACGGCGGCACGCGCATCCGCTTCGATCCCGAAAAGCCGCGCATCATCACCCTGGCCCAGGGCGAGGCGCTGTTCGACGTGCGCCACGACGCGAAAGACCCCTTCGTGGTCATGGCCGGAGAGACGCGCCTGCTCGATGTTGGCACGGTGTTCAACGTGGTGACCGATGACGGCGCCGTCGATGTCGCCGTGGCCGAAGGCGAAGTCATCTATGAACCCGGGCGCGAGGCGATCCGGCTCAGCCCGGGCGACGCGCTGGTCCGTGCCGGACGCGATGCGAAGCCGGTGCTGCGCAAGACCGCGCCGCAGGCCATTGGCGCGTGGCGTGCCGGCCGGCTGGAATACGATGGCGCCTCGCTGGCCGAAGTGGCACGCGATCTGGGCCGCAACCTGGGCCGCACGGTGCGCGTGGCCCCGGGCGTCGAACGCTTGCGCTTTTCGGGCACGCTGGTGGTCGATGGCGCGGAACGCGACGTGCTGGCCCGCGCCGGGCCTTTGCTCGGCGTCGGTTTCGCGCCCGATGGAGATGGGTGGAGGATGACCGCCGCCAATGCCGCGCCGCAATAGCCTGACGCTTCTGGCGACGGCCGCAATCATGGCTGGCACCCCCGCGCTCGCCCAGCAGCGCGGGGGTTCTGTCGATGTGCCCGCTTCGCGGCTGGAAGATGCGATCCGCATGCTCAGCAACCAGACCGGGGCCAGCATCGGCTTTCGCGATGGGCGGCTTTCGGACTTGCGCATTCGCGGCGTGCGCGGCCGGCTGACCGTGGCGCAGGCGCTTGACCGGATGCTGCGCCATACCGATGCGCGCGCGCGCCAGGTCGCCCCGGCCACGTTCCTGATCGAACACGCGCCCGCGCCGCCGCCGCGCCTGGCGCGCGCGAAGCCGCCGTCACCGCCGCGCCCGCCCGCGCCGCCATCCGGCCCGCCGCCGGAATCGCGCGGCACCGAAATCGTCGTGACCGGCACCAAGCGCGACATCCCGCTCAGCGCCTATCCCGGCGGCATCGAGATCATCGACGGCACCAGCCTGTCGAAAGCCGATGGCGCGCGCGGCACCGCCGCGATCGAGGCCCGCATCGCCAGCGTCGCGTCGACGCACCTGGGGCAGGGCCGCAACAAGCTGTTCATCCGCGGCATCGCCGATTCCAGCTTCGTCGGCCCGACCCAGGCCACCGTGGGCCAATACTGGGGCAACAGCCGCATCACCTACAGCGCGCCCGATCCCAGCCTGCGGCTCTACGACGTGCGCAGCGTCGAAGTGCTCGAAGGACCACAAGGCACGCTTTATGGCGCGGGGTCGCTGGGCGGCGTGGTGCGCGTGGTGCCGCATGCGCCCGATATGGACACGGTGGGCGGCGCGGTCTGGGCCGGGGTGCAGCAGGTCCAGCACGGCCAGGCCGGCGCGGATGGCGGCGCCATCATCAACCTGCCGGTGGTGGAAGACAGGCTGGCCTTGCGCGCGGTGGCCTTCGCCGGGACCGAGGGCGGCTATATCGACGATGTCAGCCGCCATCTGAAAGACGTGAACGATGTCCGCTCGTTCGGCGGGCGGCTGGCGCTGCGCTACAGCCCCGACGCGGACACGATCGTCGACGTGAGCGCCGTGGGCCAGCGCATCAAGGGCGACGACAGCCAATACGCCGAACGCGGCGGCAATGGCCTGACCCGGTCGAGCAGCATCGCCCAGCCCTATCGCAACAATTTCTGGATGGTCGATCTGGTCGCCCGCAAGCGCTGGGACGACATCGAGCTGACATCCTCGTTGGGCTATGCGCGGCAATATGTGTTCGAGCAGTTCGATGGCGTCACGTTCACCCGCACGGGTGATCTCGTGGTGCTGAAGACGCCCGAGATCGACGGCAAGGACATCGTCGTCACCGATAGCGGCAAGGTCATGCTCAGCCCCACCGCCGGCGCGCGGGCGGCCGGGCTGGTGCAAACCAACCACATCGAAATGGTGACCGCCGAAACCCGGCTGGCGCGGCGCGGGCCGAACGGCACGGGCTGGCTGCTGGGCATCAGCCTGCTGCACAACGAAGCCAAGGTCCACCGCGACATGCAGCAATACCTGTTCGACAGCGCGCTGACCGGGGTGCGCAACCGGGTGCAGGAAGCCACGCTTTACGGCGAAGGCACGATCGAGCCTGTCCCGCGCCTGACGCTGACCGCGGGCGGGCGGCTGACTCATTCCCGGCTCACCGGCAATTCCGAGGATGTCGATCGGCTGCTGGCGTTCGACATCGATCCCAGCGCGCGCGCCGCGCGCCGCGAAACCCGCCTGCTGCCGTCCGCCGCGCTGGCCTGGCGGCCGAACCGCACGACGACGCTGTTCGCCCGCTACCAGGAAGGCTTCCGCCCCGGCGGCATCGCGGTGCGCCGCAATTTCATCCAGCGCTTCAAGGGCGATCACGTCGCCACGATCGAAGCCGGCGCGCGCCACGGCACCCGGCGGCTGGACCTGACGCTGAGCGCATCGTGGACGCGCTGGACCGATATCCAGGCCGACCTCATCGACGGCTATGGCTTCGCGACCACCGCCAATGTCGGCGACGGGCATATCCTTTCGCTCGGCGCGAAAACGCGCTGGCGGCCGCTGCCCGGGCTGGAACTCGACCTTTCGGTCTACGTCAACAAAAGCAAGGTGACCGAACGCAACGCGCTGCAGCCGGTGACCATCGAATCGCCTGCCGATGGCAGCTTCGGCGCGCCGACCAGCGGCGACATCGATATCGTCAACGGCATCGCGATCGGCATCGGCAGCAGCGCGGCCGAAACCAGCCTTGCCAGTTTCAACCGGCTGCCCAACATCGCCGATGTCACCGGGCGCGTCGGCTTTACCTACAGCGCGCGCATGGGCCGCCGCTTCGATGCGCAGATGCGTGGGTTCGCGCGCTATGTCGGCAAGTCCACGCTGGGCGTCGGGCCGGTGCTCGGCCAGTTGCAGGGCGATTACCTCGATACCGGGATGGAACTGCGCGTCGGCGATGATCGCAAGGGCCTGACCCTGACGATGACCAACCTGCTCGATGCGCGCGGCAACCGCTTCGCGCTCGGTTCGCCGTTCCTGGTGCGCGATCGCAACCAGATCACCCCGCTGCAACCGCGCACGGTGCGGATCGGCTTCGATTTCGCGTTCTGATTGTTGGCCGTTCTGATCGCCCCGTTCTGATCGAACGCCCCCGCGTTCAGGCCCGGCGCACCATGTTGCCGTAAAGCCGGGTCAGGCAGGGCACGATCGCATCGGCATCGGCGCCGGCGGCGATCGTCTCGTCGACCAGGCCGTGCAGGCCATAGAACATGCACACCGCGCTGCCGACCGGATCGTCAACGTCCCATTCGCCCGCCGCGACGCCTTCTTCCAGCAGCGCCGCGAGCAGTTTCACCACCGGCTCTTCCCCCATCACCCAGCGATGGCAGATCGCGGGATCGTGGAAGATCGCATCGTGCAGCGCATATGTGCCGAGATAGACACGCACCACCGCATCGATCCACGCTTCCAGTCGGGCCTTGTGGCCCTGCCCGGCGTTGGCTTCGATCGCGGCGAGGGCGACTTCGGCGAAGTGCTGCGAATAGCGGCAGCGCAAGGCTTCGAGCATCGCCGCGCGATCCTGGAAATAGTGATAGAACGTGCCCTTGGCCACGCCGGCGCGATCGACGATATGATCGATGCTGGTCGCCACCATGCCCTGTTCGACGAACAGCGACGCCGCCGCGTCGAGCAGCGCGCCCTTGCGCAAGTCCTGCCGGCGCGGACCCGGAGGCGCGCCGGCAACCCGCGCAGGACGACCGCGCACACTGCTTGCACCTGTTTCCGGTCGACCCATACATGGCCTATAGGGCGGTTTAGCGGAATTTGCGACCATTCTGCGTTGACCTTGTAATACAGCGTTGATAATCGGCGCAACGCATTAATCGACCGCTAGTCGATTAATGCGCGAGAGGTTTTGGGGTCATGTCGCAGATCGAACAATCGTCCGCCGCCGATGGCGTTCCCGACGATACGGCCCGCGCGCCATTGCTGCCGCTTCGCCAGACGATCAGCGTGCTGGGCGTGGTCGCGCTGGTGTTCGCGGCGCTGTTCGCGTGGCGCGGATGGCACAACGCCGGCCCGCCGCGCGGCGCGCCACCCCCCACCGCCGTCGCCGCCGCCGTGGTCGTCCCGGTTGACGTTCCGACCGCGCTGGAAGCGGTGGGAACGCTGCGCGCGGTGCGCGAAGTCACGCTTTCCCCCGAAGTTGCCGGGCGCATCACCGCAATCCGCTTCACCGCCGGCCAGCGCGTCGGCGCGGGCACGGTGCTGCTTCAGTTGAACGACGGGCCGGAACGCGCGGACCGCGCCGCCGCCGCCGCCAAGGCCGAATTCGCCCGGCTGCAACTGGCCCGCACGCGCCAACTGGTGCCCGGCGGCGCCGAATCGCGCGAAACGCTGCAACAGCGCCAGGCAGAGTATGACCAGGCCATCGCCGCCGTGCGCCAGATTGACGCGCGGCTGGCCCAGAAGCGCGTCGCTGCGCCCTTCCCCGGGGAAGTCGGCGTGCGCCGGGTGAACCTGGGGCAATACCTGAACCCGGGCGATGCGGTGGCGACGCTGACCAGCCTTGACCAGCTTTTCGTCGATTTCAGCGTGCCGCAGCAGGAACTGGCGCAACTTGCCCCCGGCGGCAAAGTGCGCGTCACGTCCGATGCCTGGCCGACCCGCGCCTTCACCGCGCGCGTCACCGCGATCGAACCGCGCATCGCCGAGGACAGCCGCAACGTGCTGGTGCAAGGCACGCTCGCCAACCCCGACCGGGCGCTGCGCCCCGGCATGTACGTGACCGCCGCGCTCTCGCTGCCGCCGCTGGCGGGCGCGCTCGTCGTGCCCGTGACAGCGATCCTGACATCCGCGCAAGGCGACAGCGTGATCGTGATCCGCGGCAGCAACGCCCGCCGCCAGGGCAAGGCACAGGCCGTTTCGGTCACCACCGGGCGCCGCTTCGGCGATGCCGTGGTCATCACCAAGGGGCTGAAGGCCGGCGACGTGGTGGTAACCGAAGGCCAGTTGCGCGTGCAGCCCGGCGCGCCGGTCCACGTTTCGCGACTGGTCCCGGCCGTTCCTGCCGCCACCGCAGGTCGCTAGGCCGTGCGCTTCACCGACCTTTTCATCCGCCGTCCGATCCTTGCGATCGTGGTCAGCCTGCTGATCCTGCTCGTCGGCGGGGCGTCGGTATTCCTGCTTAACGTGCGCGAATATCCGAACATGGAAAGCGCCACGATCACCGTCAGCACCAGCTATCCCGGCGCCACGCAGGACGTGATGCAGGGCTTCGTGACCACCCCCATCGCGCAGGCCATCGCCACCGCCAACGGCATCGAATACCTTACCTCCACGTCCCGCCAGGGCACCAGCACGGTTCAGGCCAAGCTCAAGCTGAACGCCAACGCCGACCGTTCGATGACCGAGATCCTGGCCAAAGTGCAGCAGGTGAAATACCAGCTTCCGCCCGGCGCCACCGATCCCGTCATCAACAAGATCACCGACGGCATTTCGGCAATCCAGTACATCGCCTTTAAAAGCGACACGCTGTCCATCCCGCAACTGACCGATTTCGTCACGCGCGTCGCACGGCCGCTGATCACCGCCGTGCCCGGCGTCGCTTCGGCCGACCTGGGCGGGCAGCAGGCGCTGGCCATGCGCATCTGGCTCGATCCCGACAAGCTGACCGCGCGCGGCATTTCCGCCGGCGAGATCGCCGATGCGCTGCGGAACAACAACGTCCAGTCGGCGCCCGGCCAGCTCAAGACCGCGCGCACCGTGATCAATATCACGGCCTCCACCGACCTGACCGGGATCGACGAATTCCGCGACATGGTCATCAAGTCCACCGGCGCCTCGATCGTCCGGCTGGGCGACGTGGCGACGATCGAACTGGGCGGCCAGAACTATGATACCAGCGCGACTCAGGACGGCAGGCGCGCCGTTTTCCTGGCGATCTCACCCACGCCCGATGGCAATCCGCTGGAGATCGTCAAAGGCGTCAAGGCCCTTTTGCCGACCATAGAGCGCGTCGCGCCGCCCGGCGTGGAAGTGGTCAACCAGTTCGATTCCGCGCACTTCGTCAACGCATCGATCGATGAAGTGACCAGCACGCTGGTCGAAGCCATCCTGATTGTGGTGATCGTGATCTTCCTGTTCCTGGGCACCTTGCGCGCGGTGCTGATCCCGGTGCTGACCATACCGCTTTCGCTGGTCGGCACGGCAGCACTGATGCTGGCCTTCGGGTTCTCTTTCAATCTTCTGACGCTGCTGGCCATGGTGCTGGCGATCGGCCTTGTCGTGGACGACGCGATCGTGGTGGTGGAGAACATCCACCGCCATATCGAGGACGGCCTGGCGCCGGTGCAGGCCGCGCTGGTGGGTGCGCGCGAGATCGTTGGCCCGGTGATCGCGATGACGATCACGCTGGCGGCGGTATACACCCCCATCGGCCTGATGGGCGGGCTGACCGGCGCGCTGTTCCGCGAATTCGCCTTCACGCTGGCCGGGGCGGTCATCGTCTCGGGCGTGGTGGCGCTGACGCTTTCGCCGATGATGAGCAGCTACCTGCTCGACAGCAAGCTGACCGAGGGCCGCCTGTCCCGCGCGGTCGAAGCGAACATGCAGCGCGTGACCCGCCTGTACGATCGCATGCTGGCGGCCACGCTGGCGGCGCGCGGCGCGGTGCTGCTGGCGGGGCTGGCGGTGCTGGGCGGCATCGTATTGCTGTTCAGCGGCGCGCAACGCGAACTGGCGCCCGAAGAAGACCAGGGCGTCATCTTCGTCCAGTTCAAGGCGCCGCAATATGCCAACATGGCCTATACCCAGCATTATGCCGACGAAATGGACCGGTTCTTCCAGCAGCAGCCCGAATATTCGGGTTCCTGGTTCGGCGGTGGCGGCGGCGGGCAGAACAACGGCTTCGGCGGCATCCTCCTGACCGACTGGGCCAAGCGCAGCCGCAGCGCGGCGGAGATCCAGGCCGAACTCAACGCCAGGGGCGCCGGGCTGACCGGGGTGTTCGCCACGGCGTTTCAGCCCGCATCGCTGCCGGCCGGCAGCGGCGGCTTGCCGGTCCAGATGGTGCTGCGTTCCTCGGGCGATTTCAGCCAGATCTACCAGGCGCTTGAGCAGGTCAAAGGCGCGGCGTGGGGCAGCGGGCTGTTCGCTTTCGTCGACAGCGACCTCGCGTTCGACAGTCCCGAAGCGCACATCGTGATCGATCGCGCCAAGGCCGGCGAACTGGGCGTGACGATGGACGCGATCTCGGGCACGCTGGCCACGCTGGTGGGCGAAAACTTCGTCAACCGCTTCAACTTTCACGACCGTTCCTATGATGTGATCGCGCAAGTGCCGCAGGACAAGCGGCTGACTCCGGAAAGCCTTGGCCGCTTCTATGTGAAGGCGCGCGGCGGCAATCTGGTGCCGCTGGCCACCGTGGTGCGCGTGGACATGCGCCCGCAGGCCAACCAGTTGCCGCAGTTCAACCAGATGAACTCGGCCACGCTTTCGGCCGTGCTGGCCCCCGGCCGGACGATGGGCGAGGCGGTGAAATTCCTTCAGGCGCAGCCGCTGCCCTCCGGCTTCCAGATCGACTGGCTGTCCGACAGCCGCCAGTACGTCAACGAAGGCAACCGGCTGACCGTGTCGTTCGGCTTCGCGCTGGTGGTGATCTTCCTGGTGCTGGCCGCGCAGTTCGAAAGCTTCCGCGATCCGGTCGTGATCCTCGTCACCGTGCCGCTGGCGGTCTGCGGGGCGCTGATCCCGCTCTATCTCGGCTATGCCACGCTCAACATCTATACCCAGATCGGCCTTGTCACGCTGATCGGGCTGATCTCGAAGCACGGCATCCTGATGGTGTCCTTCGCCAACGAGATCCAGCACAGCGAAGGGCTGGACCGCACTGCCGCGATCCGCAAGGCGGCGGCGGTGCGCATGCGGCCGGTGCTGATGACCACGGCGGCGATGGTCGCGGGCCTGGTGCCGCTGCTGTTCGCCGCCGGCGCGGGCGCGGCAAGCCGCTTCGCCATCGGCATCGTCGTGGTCATGGGAATGCTGGTGGGCACGATGTTCACGCTGTTCGTGCTGCCCACGATCTATACGTTCGTCGCGCGCGACCACCGCGCCGCCGCCGACAGCCCGCGCGCCCGCGAACTCGCCGGGGAAGGAGCGCCGGCCCATGCGTAGGCTGGCCGTCCTGCTGATGCCGCTGCTGGCGGGCGCCTGCGCGGTGGGACCGGATTACCGCCCGCCGCAGCCGCCCGCCCCGGCGGCGCAGGCCTTCCTCTCCACCGCGCCCGGCACCACCACCGATGCGCCCGCCGATCGCTGGTGGCGGCTCTATGACGATCCCGTGCTCGATCGGCTGGTCGAACGCGCGCTGGCCGCCAACACCGATCTGCGCGCGGCAGAGGCCAACTTGCGCCGCGCCCAGGCGGCGCTGCGCGAAGCGCGTGCCGCCGGCCTGCCCCACGGCCAGGTCAGCGCCGGGGCGAATTACGGCGACGACGGCGGCAGCGGCCAGGCGCAGGGCGGTTCGACGCAATGGTCGTACAATGCCGCGCAGACGCTGACCTGGGAACTTGACCTGTTCGGCCGCATCGCGCGGTCGGCCGAAGCCGCGCGCGGCGATGCCGGCGCCATCGCGGCGACGCGTGATCGCGTGGCGCTGACCGTCGCGGCGGAAGTGACCCGCGCCTATGCCGATGGCTGCGCGCTGGCCGAAGCCGTGGCCGTGGCGCGTTCATCGATCGCCATCGCCGAACGCCAGCTTGCCATCCAGCAGTTGCGCGAACGCGCCGGCGGCGCATCGCGGCTGGACAGCGAGCGCACCGCCACGGCGCTGGCCAATATCCGCGCCACGCTGCCCGCACTCGAAGGACGCCGGCGCGCCACGCTGTTCGAACTGGCGGCGCTGCTGGGCGCGACGCCCGGCGACGTGCCCGAGGACGCGCGGCAATGCGCGCGCGCGCCCGCGCCGACCGCGGCGATCCCGCTGGGCGATGGCCGCGCGCTGCTGGCCCGCCGCCCCGACGTGCGCGAGGCCGAGCGCAGGCTGGCCGCCGACACCGCGCGCATCGGCGTGGCCACGGCGGAACTTTATCCCCGCATCTCGCTGGGTGGATCGGGCAACTTCCTGCGCAACGATCAGGTGCGCGGCGGCGATTCGTTCACGGTCTCGGCCGGGCCGCTGATCGCGTGGAGCTTTCCCAACCTCTTCGCCGGGCGCGCCCGCATCCGCCAGGCCGAAGCCGGCGCGCAGGCCTCGCTCGCGCTGTTCGACGGGGCGGTGCTGACCGCGCTCAAGGAAGTGGAGCAGGCGCTGACGCTCTATGCGGCGGAGGGCGAGCGCAATGCGCGCCTGCGCGAAGCGGCCACCCATGCCGAGGCCGCCTTTGGCCTGGCCGACCGCCGTTACCGGGCCGGATCGATCGCGCTGAGCGACTTGCTCCAGACCCAGCGCGACCTGCTCGACACGCGCGCCGCGCTGGCCGCTTCCAGCCAGCAGCTCGGCTCGTTGCGGGTGGACCTGTTCAAGGCGCTGGGCGGCGGCTGGCAAGCCGAGCCGGCCCCGCGCTGACCCCGCCCGCCTTATCCTTCCAGCGCGAAGCGGATCGGCTGCGCGCCTTGCCACAGCGTCATCTTGCCTAGCGCGGTCAGGTTTTCCAGCCCTTCGTAGATGGTCAGGAACTGGTTGCCCGAAAGCTGCCCCGCCTTGCTGGCAAAGCGCACGCCGCCATAGGCCAGCAGGATTTCCGTCTCGCTGATGCCCTTGGGATAGAAGATGAACTGGCCGGGCGCGGGATAGCTGGTGTTGTTTTCCCACGGCAGGTCGAACGCCTGGTCGCCCATCGGAATCCACATGCCCTCGCCGCTCCAGCGCACGTGGATGATCCGCTCGTCATAAGGCAGCATCGCGCGGAACGCGGCGCAGGTGGCCGGGGCCAGCGCGTCTTCAAGGCGCGCGCGGAAGGTGAAGGGACCGGCGGTGATGATCAGGCTTTGCGTCATGGGGTGCCTCTGGTTCAGAAACGCTGGGTGAGGATGGACTGTTCGAAGCGGGACAATTCCTGTTCCAGCCGCCACTGCGCGCGCGCCTTGTCGCTGGCGGCAAGCAGCGCGGCGCAGGCGGGCGGCGCCGGCGCATCCCCGCAAGGCGCGGCGCGTTCGCCGATCCGGCCGTCGCGCCACAGGCTGGCGCCGGGCAGGAACGCATATTCCAGGCTGGCGCGGGCGATCTGCTTGAGATCGGCATAGCGCAGGCCCTGCTCGGTCGCGGCGCGCAGATATTCGTTGGTCATGTCGCTGCGCGAAACGCCTTCGTCATCGGTGGACAGCACCACCGGCACCCCCGCCGCGCGATAGAGCGCCAGCGGATGGCGCGCGCCGCGCACGCCCAGGATGGTGTCGTTGCTGGTCAGGTTGATTTCCACCGCGATCCGATCGCGCGCCATGCGCGCCAGCAGGCCGGGCGCGTCCGCCTCGTAAGCGATGGCCACGCCGTGCCCGATGCGGCGCGCGCCCGCGATCTCGATCGAATCGCGGATGTGGTGCGCCAGATCGCTGGGCGGCACAAGGCCCAGGTCCAGCTCGCCCGCATGGAGCGACAGCTTCACCTGGCGATGGCGCGCCGCGAAGAAGCGGAACATGCACATGTGCAGATCGAAATCGCCGATCGCCACCGGGCCATCTTCCGGCGCGACGAAGTTGATCCCGACATAGCGCGGATCGCGCTCTACCAGCGCGAAGGCATAGGCAAGCTGGGCGAAGACCTGCGCGGGCGGCAAACCGCGCAAAGCGAAGGCCTGGTAGCGCACCGTGACCGCGCAGGCCCCCGGCGCGGACGCATCACCCCGGCAGCCCAGCCGCCGCGCCGCATCGCGCTCCATCGCGTCGGTCTCGGCCACGCCCTGTTCCACCAGCGCGGGCAGCGCCGGCGCGAGAGCGCGCAGCGCGCCGGCGAAATCATCGGGATTCCAGGGCGTGTCGTCGGCGATCCGCGCCGCCCGCGTGGCCGCCGCCGGGTTCTGCATCAGTTCGAGGTAGGATACCTGCCCCGCCGCCGCGCTGGCCCGCGCCGATGCCAGCATCGCGCCAGGCTCATGCATCGCCACCGCGCCGAAGCGATCGAACGAACCAAAGAAATCGTCGTGCCCGGTCACGGTGTTGACGCCAAGGCCCTGCGCGCGGCCGCGCGTGGACAGCGCCTCGATCATCGCGGTCCACAGCGCCTCGTCGCGCTGGCCCAGGTCTTTCAGCGGCTCGCTGTCGGGCGCGTGGCAGGGCGGCGGCGCGATGGCCAGCGCGCGGCGCGATGCGCAAAGCCCGGCTTGCGCCCCCCAGGCCATGAACTGTTCGGCATAAGGCTGCCCCCACAAGTGGTTGTGCAGATCGCCGCCCTTGGGCATCGCCTGCAGGAACACGCGCAGCCGCGCCGGCCGGTCGACAACGCGATCGAACAGCGCCGCGACGGCGGCCTCATCCGCCGGTGGGGACGAGGCGGTTTGCGCCTGCGCCGCAGCGGCCCCGCCCGGCAGCGCCGCCAACAGGATCGCCCCCAGCGCCGTTCCGAGTATCGCCCCGCCGCGCATCACAAGTCCTGCCGGCCCACCCAGTGCGGCACCACGGGGGGAACATAGCCGGTCAGCGCGTCCAGCAGTTCCTCGGGATCTTCGTGCACCATCAGCATGTCGCGGTGATCGGCGCGCAGGAACCCTTCGGCCACGACATGATCGATGAAGGCGCGCATCGCATCGTAGAACCCGTTGACGTTGAGCAGCGCGCAAGGCTTTTCGTGATAGCCAAGCTGCGACCAGGTCCACACTTCGAACAGTTCCTCGAACGTGCCGATGCCGCCGGGCAGTGCCACGAAGGCATCCGACATCTCGGCCATCATCGCCTTGCGTTCGTGCATGTTGGCCACGACGTGCAGTTCGGTCAGCCCGGTGTGATCCTGTTCGCGCGCGCGCAGCGCATCGGGGATCACGCCGATCACTTCGCCGCCGGCCTTGCTGGCCCCATCGGCGACCAGCCCCATCAGCCCGATCGACCCGCCGCCATAGACCACCCCGATCCCGCGCCGGGCCAGCAGCGCGCCGAAATTGCGCGCCGCCGCGCCATAGGCGGGCGAAACACCGATGCTGGAACCAAGGAATACACAAATGCGCATGGCGTCTCCGGGTGGGTTGAAGCCTGGGAAATCAGGGGATTTCGCTGGTCGGCAGCGAGAGGCGATCGGGGTCTTCCATCGCTTCTTCGGCCAGCGTTTCTTGCGGCGCGACCGATTCCCACGGGAACACGAACCAGTCCTTGTCCACCCGGCGATCGATCGTCCACGCGGCGTAATCCACCGTTTCGCACGAACTGGCGTTGTCGATCAGCACGGCGAAACGCACGTTGTCCGCCGTGCCGCCGTTCTGGCGCAGCGTATCGCGCATGTGGGCGATGGTCTTGCCGCTGTCGTTGATGTCGTCGACGAACAAATAGCGTTCGCCGCGCGTGGTGCAGCCCGCCAGGTGGACGAGCAGCGCCTCGGCGAAATCGTAGACCTTCGACGAATGATCGACCGACAGCAGCGCGATGCCGGTGCGGTGCGACAGGAACGCACCGGGCACCAGCCCGCCGCGCCCGATGCCGACGATGAAATCGGGGCGCCAGCCCTGGCTTTCGATGCGCTGGGCCAGCGTCTCGATATCGGCCAGGAACCGGTCATAGGTGATATGGGTGAAGGTGATCTGGGCGGGATTGCTCATGTCTGCGGCTTCCGGGCTTGATGGAATGGACGGCAACCGCCGTAACCGCGGCGCGCGGCGCAGGAAAGCCCGGCGCTCATGCCCTATCGTCCGCAAGGGTCGGGGATTCGGGCCAGCACGGTCCGCGCCCATGCGCAAGTCGGCCGGCAAGGTACGTGGCGTGGACGGCGCGGTCATCGCCCAGCACTTGCAATGCGAACAGCCGCTCGGCCACATTGCGGCCGGCCGTGCGGCGGGCCAGCAGCGGCGTGGCGGCGGGATCGAGCACGACGAAATCGGCCTCGCTGCCCGGCTGCAGCGTCCCGACCCGATCGCCGATGCCCAGCAGTTGTGCCCCGCCCGCCGTGGCCAGATGCAGCGCACGGAACGGATCGAGCGGGTTTTCGCGCAACTGGCAGACCTTGTAGGCTTCGCCCATCGTCGCCAGCAGCGAAAAGCTGGTGCCCGCACCGACATCGGTGCCCAGCCCCAGCCGCACCCCGGCGGCGTCCAGCGCGGCCAGATCGAACAGGCCCGATCCCAGGAACAGGTTGGACGTGGGGCACAGCGCCGCTCCCGCGCCCGCCGCCGCCATGCGCGCCAGCGCCCCGGCTTCCATGTGCACGCAATGCGCGAAGACCGATCGCGGGCCGACCAGCCCGAATGCCTCATAGACGGCCAGATAGTCCGCGCAGCCGGAAAAGCGCGCCTGGACGGCGGTGATTTCCGCGTGGTTTTCCGCCATGTGGGTGTGGAGCAGCGCTTCGGGGTGCGCCGCCAGCAGATCGCCCGCCATCGCCAGTTGCGCATCGCTGGATGTCAGCGCGAAGCGCGGCGTCACCGCATAGCCCAGCCGGCCGCGCCCGTGCCAGCGCGCGATCAGCGCCTCGCTTTCGGCGCGGTCCGGCCCGGCGCTGTCGCGCAGCGTGGGCGGGCCAAGATCCATCAGCACCTTGCCCGAAACGATCCGCATGTCGCGCGCCAGCGCCGCATCGAACAGCGCATCGACCGAAGCGGCGTGGACCGTGGCGAAGACCAGCGCGCTGGTGGTGCCGTTGCGCAGCAGCTCGCCCAGGAAGAAGTCCGCCGTGGCGCGGGCATGGGCCGGATCGGCGAAGGCCGCCTCGGCCGGAAACACGTGCCGTTCCAGCCAGTCGAGCAACTGGTGCCCGTGCGCGGCGATGCAATCGGTCTGCGGATAGTGGACATGCGCGTCGACGAAGCCGGGCACTATCGTCTTGCCCGGATAGTGCCGCACCGCCAGCCCCGGCCAGCGCGCGACCAGCGTGGCGAAATCGCCCGCCGCCGCCACATGGCCGCCTTCGACCACCAGCAGGCCATCGGCGTGGTGCACCACTGCCCCCGATCCCGCCGCGCGCGGATCGTGCGGCACGCTGAGCAGTTCGGCGCGATAGCCGGTCGCGGGCATCGTCAGGGCTGCCGTTCCGGGCAACTGGCCGGCGTTACCGGCGGCGCGGGCGGCCCGGCCGGCACGGCGGCGCGATACTTCGTCCAGTTGCCGGCGATCTCGTCGACCACGCGCGATCCCAGCAGGAACGCGGCATCGACGGATGGCTGCAGCGCCGAAAGCTCCATCGCTTCGGCCGAAAGGCTTTGCGCGGCGTCCTTGCCCTGCGGCTGGACGGTGAAGTTGCTGGCGGTGCGCAGCACCATCAGCCGCTGCGGATCGGCCTTACCCAGCTTGCCCAGCGCGGTCCGCGCATGGGCGACGCCGGTATCCTCCATGCCGGTCATCACGAACGTGCCGGGCCGCCCGGTCCAGTAGCCGACCCACTTGCCGACATGTTCGTTCAGCAGCACGCCGTGCCAGAAGCCCTGGCCCGTCGCCTCGTCGCCGGTCATCACCATGGGCAGGCACTGCGCGGCCGGATAGCCCGGATAGCCGCTGCGCATCCGCGCCAGGATGGGTCCATCGGGCAGCGGCATGTCGCGGGTCAACGCATAGGCCCAGTCGCGCAGGCCCTTGTTCAGCGGGAACAGGTTATAGCGCGTATCGCCGCGCGGCGCCTGATAGGGCGCGGCGCGATCGTGCGGGAAGATGCCCGTGGTCCAGCCCGCCGGCACTTCGCGCGCGTCGATCTCGTACCCGTGGTCGGTATCGACCAGATCGCCCATCCAGCCCGCCGATCCCACCGCGCCGACGCGCGGATCGATCCCGGCGATGGCCGCGACCAGCCAATAGGCATGGGTCAGGTCGAAGCGCGGGTCGGTGCCCAGCGCCATGATCGAAACCGCGGCGCGATTGGTGCCAATGCCGGTGCTGACCACCACCAGCCGCCGCGCCGGATCATAGCGCAGCGCGCGATCGCCGGCCGGGAACGGCAGCGTGGCCGGGATCGTGCTGGCCCAGCGCTGCAATTCGCCGGGGGTATCGCCGGTATCATCGCCGATCTCGAACGCGGTGATGACCACGGCCCGGATTTCGATCGGGCGCGGCGCCCTTGCCCCGGCCGGGACCGGCGCCAGCGTGCAGGCCAGCAGGAACATCAGGACGGACGGCAAGCAACTTCGGGCCAAGAGAGCCTCCTTTGGGACATGCGCCTCGTTTCGCCCGTCCGGTTTCGCGAATCAAAGCATACCACCCGCCCGCCATCTCTCAAGAGAGCTACACTTTCGCACAAGACACCCTATTTTTTGCAACACAGTATTCCAATCAAAGCGTTGGATTGCGCGCTGCTTTCTCCGCATGATCGGATACGAAGGGGTAGCCATGACCAGCCAGACCGGATCGCAGACAGGCACGAACCAGCGTGACGGGGGCCACCGATGAACGGCTCCACGATCGGTCCCGCGCTGGAACGCTGGTTCGGCGTTTCGGAACGCGGCAGCACCGCCGGGCGCGAAGTGCTGGCCGGCACCACCACTTTCCTGACCATGGCCTATATCGTCCTCGTCAACCCGGCGATTCTGGGCCAGGCGGGGATGCCGGTGGCCGCCGTGGCCGCCGCCACGTGCTTTGCCGCCGCCTTCGCCTCGATCCTCATGGGGTTCTATGCCAACGTGCCGCTGGCGCTGGCGCCGGGCATGGGGCTGAACGCCTATTTCAGCTTCACCGTGGTCCAGCAGATGGGCGTCCCCTGGCCCGTCGCGCTGGGCTGCGTGTTCATATCGGGCGTCGCCTTCCTGATCCTGACGCTGACCGGCGTTCGCCAGCTTATCGTCTCGGCGATCCCCGCCTATCTGTTCGCGGCGGTGGCCGGCGGCATCGGCCTGTTCATCGGCTTCATCGGACTGAAGAACGCCGGCATCATCGTCGGCAATCCGGCCACGCTGGTGGCCCTGGGCGATCTCCACGCCCCCGGCGCGGCGCTGGCCCTGTTCGGGCTAGCGGTGATCGCCGCGCTCAGCGTGTGGAACGTGCGCGGGGCAATGCTGATCGGCATCGTCGCCACCACCCTGCTCGGCTGGCTGCTTGGCCAGGTTGAATTCAAGCCCGAACCCTATTCGTTCGAAACCATGACCGCGACGGTGTTCCAGCTCGACCTGGCCGGCGTGTTCGGCCTGTCGGGCAGCCACGGGCTGGGCTTGCTGGAAATCCTCTTCGTGTTCCTGTTCGTCGACCTGTTCGACAACATCGGCACGCTCGTGGCCGTCACCAAGCGCGCCGGGCTGATCGGGCCGGACGGACGCATCCCGCGCCTCAACCGCATCCTCGTCGCCGATGCCACCGCCACCATGGTCGGCTCGCTGGCGGGGACCAGCACCGTCACCAGCTACGTCGAAAGCGCCGCCGGGGTGCAGGCCGGCGGTCGCACCGGGTTGACGGCGGTGGTGACCGGGGTTCTGTTCCTCTTGACCATGTTTGTGGCGCCTTATGCCCAGCTTGTACCCCTGGCAGCGACGGCGCCGGCGCTGATCATCGTGGGCGGGCTGATGCTGCTGCCGCTGGCCGAAATCGCCTGGGACGATCCGCTGGCGGCGATCCCGGCCTTCCTCACCGTCGCCATGATCCCGCTGACATTCTCGATCGCCAACGGCCTCGCCTTCGGCATCACCGCGCATGCCCTGCTCAAGGCGCTGCGCGGCCAGTTGGGGCGCAAGGACTGGCTGCTGATCGTGCTGGCGGCGCTGTTCGTGCTGCGCTTCGCGTGGCTTTCCGCCGGGGGATGAGCGTGACCATGGCTCCTTCCGGCCCCGACTTGGCCCACCCCGATCTGGCCCGGCCCGACCTGACCGTGCGTAGCGCCAGTGGCGGCACGCGCGCGGTGGAGCGGTGCCGCCTGCTCACCCGCCCGCCGTTCAGCGCCGACCCGAACGGCCTCACCCGCGCCTACCTGACCCCAGCCCATGCCGAAGCCTGCCGCCAGATTGCCGAATGGATGGCGCAGGCCGGCATGGAGCCACGCATCGATGCCGCCGGCAACCTGATCGGGCGCTATTCCGGCGCCAGCGATCGCCCGGCGCTGCTGATCGGCAGCCATATCGACAGCGTGCGCGATGCCGGCGCGTTCGACGGGCCGCTGGGCGTGATGCTGGGCATCGAATGCGCCGCCGCGCTGCATCTCCAGGGCCGCCGCCTGCCGTTCCCGATCGATGTGATCGCCTTCGGGGACGAGGAAGGATCGCGCTTTCCCGCATCGATGCTGACCAGCCGCGCGGTGGCCGGCACGCTCGATCCCGCCGATCTGGCCATCGCCGATGGCGACGGCGTGACGCTGGCCGAGGCGCTGGCCGGTTTCGGCCGCGATGCCGGCACATTCCTTTCGGCGCGGTATCCCACCGGCAGCGCGTTCGCCTATCTGGAAGCGCATATCGAACAAGGCCCGGTGCTTGAAGCCGAAGGGCTGGCGCTGGGCGTCGTCACCGCCATCGCCGGGCAGCGGCGGCTGGCCGTAACCTTCACCGGCACGCCCGGCCACGCCGGCACCAGCGCCATGACGCTGCGCCGCGATGCGCTGGCCGCCGCCGCCGAAGCGGTGCTGGCGGTGGAGCGCATCGCGCGCGCCGGGCCGGACGATCTGGTCGCCACCGTGGGCCGGCTGAGCGTGGCGCCGGGGGCAACCAACGTGGTGCCCGGCCGCGTCGATTTCACCATCGAGGGGCGCGCCGGGGCCGACATGGTGCGAGATCGCGCAACGGCTGAAATCCTTGCCGCGCTGGACACGATCGGCGCCGCGCGCGGCATCGCGCTGGCGGTGGAGGAAACGCAAGTCCTGCCCGCCAGTCCCTGCGCGCCCGCGCTGGCCGAGCGGCTGGCCGATGCCGTTCGCACCGCCACCGGCGCCCCCGCTCGCCGGCTGGTCAGCGGCGCAGGGCACGATGCCATGGTCATGGCCGCGCTCGCGCCCACCGCGATGCTGTTCATCCGCTGCACCGGCGGGATCAGCCACAACCCCGCCGAAGACGTGCACGCCGCCGACGTCGAACTGGCGCTGGCGGCCATGCTGCACTTCATCGAGGGCCTGGCTGCTGAAAGCGAGGCGGCCTGATGCGCGATCTCGTCGGCTACGGGGCCAGCCCGCCCGATCCGCACTGGCCGGGCAACGCGCGCATCGCGGTGCAGTTCGTCATCAACTACGAGGAAGGCGCGGAACGCAGCGTCGAACTGGGCGACGATATGTCCGAGGCGTTCCTTTCCGAAATGGTCGGCGCGCAAAGCCATCCCGCGCGCGCCATGGCGATGGAAAGCCTTTACGAATACGGCAGCCGCGCCGGGTTCTGGCGGCTCCACCGCCTGTTCACCGCGCGCGCCGCCCCGGTCACGGTGTTCGGCGTGGCCCGGGCCCTCGCCACCAATCCCGAAGCGGTCGCCGCGATGCAGGCGGCGGAGTGGGAAATCGCCAGCCACGGACTGCGCTGGATCGATTACCAGTCGGTGCCCGAAGCGGTGGAGCGCGCGCACATCGCCGAAGCGATCCGGCTGCACACGCAGGTCACCGGCGAACGTCCGCTCGGCTGGTATCAGGGCCGCACCAGCCCCAACACCGCACGGATCGTGGCCGAGGAAGGCGGTTTCCTCTACGACGCCGACAGCTATGCCGACGACCTGCCCTATTACGACCGGCAGCATGGGGCCGCGCAGCTCATCGTGCCCTATTCGCTCGACGCCAACGACATGAAGTTCGTCGCGCTCAACGGCTTCACCGAACCGGCGCAGTTCTTCCGCTACCTGCGCGACAGCTTTGACATGCTCTATGCGGAAGGCGGACGGATGATGTCCATAGGGCTGCACGGACGCATCGCCGGCAAGCCCGGCCGCGCGCTGGCGGTGGCCAAGTTCCTCGATCACGTGCTGGCCCATCCCGATGCATGGATCGCGCGGCGCTGCGATATCGCGCGCCACTGGCTGGAAACCCACCCGGCATGACCCAGGACACGACCATGGACCTTACCGACGAAGCCTTCGTCGCCCGCTTCGGCTTCCTGTTCGAACACAGCCCCTGGGTGGTGGAGCGCGCCGCCGCGCGCCGCCCCTTCGCCGATCTTCATGCCGGGCTGATGCAGGTCGTGGCCGACGCCAGCGAGGACGAGCAACTGGCGCTGGTCCGCGCGCACCCGGAACTGGCCGGCAAGGCCGCGATCGACCGCACGCTGACCGCCGAATCCACCGCCGAGCAGGCCTCTGCCGGGCTGGACCGGCTGACCGAGGCGGAATTCGAACGCTTCCACGCGCTGAACGCTGCCTATCGCGCGCGCTTCGGCTTTCCTTTCGTGATCTGCGTGCGGCTGACCGACAAGGCCGGCATCCTGGCCGCGATGGAGCAGCGGCTGGGCCATGACCGCACGGGCGAACTCGCCACCGCGCTGACCGAAGTGGGCAAGATCGTGAAGCTGCGGCTGGAGGACGTGCTGTGAACGGGCTGGACGCACTCGAACAGGACCTTTCCCGCCAGCTTGTGCTGACCGGCCACGGCGGTGCGGACTGGACCCGGCCGCGCGCTGCCGGCGGCGAGCATGTGCACGATGTCGTCATCGTCGGCGGCGGGCAGAGCGGGCTGGCCACCGCCTTCGGCCTGCTGCGCGAACGCGTGTCCAACATCCTGATCATCGACGAGAATCCGGCCGGCTACGAAGGTCCGTGGGAAACCTATGCGCGGATGATCACGCTGCGCACGCCCAAGGACCTGACCCCCATCGATTTCGGCCTGCCCGCGCTGACCTATCGCGCCTGGTGGGAGGCGCAGCACGGGCCGGATAGCTGGGATGCGGTGGACAAGATCCTGCGCGGCGACTGGATGGACTATTTGCGCTGGTATCGCCGCGTGCTGGCCCTGCCGGTGCGCAACGAGGCCAGGCTGGACCTGATAGAGCCGCTGGACAATGGCCTGCATCGCCTGCACCTGGCTGGCGGCGAAACACTGCTGGCGCGCAAGGTGGTGCTGGCCACCGGTATCCAGGGCGGCGGCGAATGGCACGTGCCGCCGATGATCGCCAAGGCCCTGCCGCGCACGCGCTATGCCCACACCAGCGAGGCGATCGACTATGCCGCGCTGGCCGGCAAGCGCATCGGCATGCTGGGCGGCGGCGCTTCGGCGTTCGACAATGCCAACTGCGCGCTCGGCGCCGGCGTGGCCGAAGTCCATGTGTTCCTGCGACGCAAGGCGCTGCCGCGCATCAATCCGATCCGCTTCATGGAGCGCGTGGGCTTCACCGGCCGCTATCCCGCGCTCGACGATGCTACCAAGTATGCGGTCATGGCCGCGTTCCTGGGGCACAACCAGCCGCCCACGAACGACACCTTCGCGCGCGCGGCGGCCTGGCCGGGCTTCGCGCTGCATCTGGGCGCGCCATGGCTTTCGGTTTCGCCCGATGGGGACGGCGCGGTGGTGACGACACCGCAAGGCCCGCACCGCTTCGATTTCCTGGTGCTGTCGACCGGGCTGGTCAGCGATCCCGGCCTGCGCCCCGAACTGCGGCTGGTGGCGGATCGCATCGCGCGCTGGGCCGATCGCCATGCACCGCCCGCCGGACAGGCCAATGCGCTGATCGACGCGCATCCCTATCTCGGTCCCGGCTTCGAACTGCTGCCGCGCGATCCGGCCGATGCCGCCGCGCTGCACGGATTGTTCGCGTTCAACTATTCGGCGCTGATCAGCCTGGGGCTTTCGGCATCGGCGCTGTCAGGCCTGAAGAACGCGCTGCCCCGACTAGTGCGGGGCGTGGCCGACCAGTTGTTCCTCGATGATCGCGACGTGCTGGTCGCCGATCTGATCGCCTATGACGAGCCGGAATTCCTTGGCGAATGGCCACCGCGAGAGGAGAATGCGGCGGCATGACCAGCCTTTCCACGCACGTTCTCGATACCATGCACGGCTGCCCCGCCGCCGGGGTGGCGGTGCGGCTGCTGTCAGATGGCGCGGTGCTATTCGCCGGCCGGACCGATGCCGATGGCCGCTGCCGCGATCTGCCCGCGATCGCCCCAGGCGCCTATCGGCTGGAATTTTCCATAGCCGCCTGGTTTCGCGCGCGCGGCGTGGTGCTGCCCGAGCCGCCCTTCCTTGACGTGATCGGCATCGATTTCGGCGTGGCCGAGGCCGATGCGCACTATCACGTGCCGCTGCTCGTCTCGCCCTTTTCCTATTCGACCTATCGGGGAAGCTGAGATGACAGATCCTGTCCGCTTCCTGCTCGACGGCGCGGTGATCGAGATCGCCGATGCCGATCCCACGGGTACGCTGCTCGATCACTTGCGCACGCGCCTTGGCCGCACCGGCACAAAGGAAGGCTGCGCCGAGGGCGATTGCGGCGCCTGCACCGTGCTGGTGGGCGAACTGGCCGGCGATGGCGTGGCATGGCGCGCGGTCAACGCCTGCATCCAGTTCCTGCCGATGCTGCACGGCCGCGCGCTGATGACCGTGGAAAGCCTGTCCCGCAGCGGCACGCCCACGCCGCTACAGGCGACGATGGCCGCGAACGGGGCGTCGCAATGCGGCTTCTGCACGCCGGGCTTCGTCATGTCACTGCACGGGCGCGGCATCGGCGCGGTGGGCCGCGAGCTGCCGCTGGCCGATGTGATCGCGGGCAACTTGTGCCGCTGCACCGGCTATGGCCCGATCCTGGCGGCGGGCGAGGCCCATCCGCCAGGCCCCCCGCGGCCGGACCCGGCGCTGGTCGCGGCCTTGCGAGCGATCCGGCCGACACGCGGCCTTGCCGGGCAGTTCGGCGAGCGGCTGTGGTTCGCCCCGCGCGCGCTGTCCGAACTGTGCGACGTGATGGCCGCGCACCCCGATGCGCGGCTGGTGGCCGGGGCCACCGATGTCGGGCTATGGGTCACCAAGGGCCTGCGCGGCATCGACAAGCTGGTGTTCGTGGCCGACGTTCCCGAACTGACCCGGATCGCCGAAAGTGCCGAGGGGGTGCACCTGGGCGCGGCGGCGCGTTATGCCGATGCCCATGCGCCGCTGGCCCGCCTGCATCCCGATCTGGGCGAACTGGTGCGGCGCATCGGCGGATTGCAGGTTCGCAACGCCGGCACCGTGGGCGGCAACATCGCCAACGGATCGCCCATCGGAGATGGTCCGCCCGCGCTGATCGCGCTGGGGGCGGAACTGACGCTTCGTGGCCCCGAGGGCCAGCGAACCCTGCCGCTGGAAGCCTATTTCCTCGATTACGGCAAGCAGGATCGCCGCGCCGGCGAATTCGTGGAAAGCGTGTTCGTGCCGCGCCCGGCCGCCGACGATGTGATCCACATCGCCAAGCTGTCCAAGCGGTTCGACAGCGACATTTCCGCGCTGTGCGGCGCATTCCGCTTGACCCTGCGCGAAGGGACCATCGCGGCCGCGCGGATTGCCTTTGGCGGCATGGCCGCCACCCCGCGCCGCGCACCCGCCTGCGAGGCGGCGCTGACCGGCGCGCCCTTCACCGCCGAAACGATCGAGCGCGCCGCAGCCGCGCTGGCCGCCGACTATGCCCCGCTCAGCGATTTGCGCGGCAGCGCCGCTTATCGGCTGGATGCCGCCGCCAACCTGCTGCGCCGCCTGTGGCACCGCACGGCGGGCACGCCGGTTTCCGTGCTGGACGCGGAAGCGATCGATGGCTGAGCGCGATTCCGGCAAGCCGGTGCGCGCCCGGCCTTCGCTGCCGCACGACAGCGCGCTGCTCCACGTTACCGGCACGGCGCGCTATGTCGACGATGTGGCCGAGCCGGTGGACATGCTCCACCTCGCCTTCGGGCAGGGCGCGCAGGCGCACGCGCGCATCGCCGCGATGGACCTGGACGCGGTGCGCGCCGCGCCGGGCGTGGTCGCGGTCTACACCGCTGCCGATATTCCCGGCATCAACGATGTCAGCCCGGTGGCGGGCGACGATCGGTTGATGGCCGATGGCACCGCGATCCATGTCGGCCAGCCGCTGTTCCTTGTCGCGGCGACCAGCCACCTTGCCGCGCGCAAGGCCGCGCGGCTGGGCCGCATCACGTATGACCCGCTGCCGCCCATCCTGTCCATCGAGGACGCCGAGGCCGCCGGCAGTGCGATCGAGCCGGCGCAGCGCATGGCGCGCGGCGATGCGCCCGCCGCGCTCGCCGGCGCGCCGCATCGCCTGTCCGGTCGCTTCGCGATGGGTGGGCAGGATCATTTCTACCTCGAAGGACAGGTCGCGGTGGCGACCCCGCACGAGCACGGGCAAGTCCATGTGCTGTCCTCCACCCAGCACCCCAGCGAAGTGCAGCACCTTGTCGCCAAAGTGCTGGGGCTGACCCATGCCGATGTCACCGTCGAAGTGCGGCGCATGGGCGGCGCGTTCGGCGGCAAGGAAACGCAGGCCGCGCTGTTCGCCGCCGCCGCCGCGCTGGTGGCGGGCCTGACCGGCCGCCCCGCCAAGATCCGCGCCGACCGTGATGACGACATGGTGATGACCGGCAAGCGCCACGAATTCCGCGTCGATTTCGATGTCGGCTTCGATGGCGAGGGACGCATCCTGGGCCTCGCGCTCGCGCTCGCCTCGCGTTGCGGCGCGACGGTGGATCTTTCGCCCGCGATCAACGACCGCGCGATGTTCCACGCCGACAATTGCTATTGGCTGCCGGCTGTGGAAATCCTGTCCAGCCGGTTGAAGACCAACACCGTATCCGCCACCGCCTTTCGCGGCTTCGGCGGGCCGCAGGGGATGCTGGCGATAGAGCGCGTGATAGAGGCGGTGGCCGCGCACCTGGGGCTGGATTCGCTGGCGGTGCGGCAGGCCAATCTCTATGCGCCGGGCCGCGACGTGACGCCCTATGGCATGACCGTGGCCGACAATATCGCGCCTGCGCTGATCGATCGCCTGCGCACGACAGCGCGCTATGACGCCCGCCGCGCCGCCATCACCGCGTTCAATGCGCGCAGTCCGGTGCTGAAACGAGGCATCGCGCTGACACCGGTAAAGTTCGGGATCAGCTTCACCACCACGCATCTCAACCAGGCTGGCGCGCTGGTGCTGGCCTATGCCGATGGCAGCGTGCAGGTGAACCACGGCGGCACCGAGATGGGCCAGGGGCTGATGGTGAAAGTGGCACAAGTCGTGGCCGACGTGTTCGCGCTGCCGATCGCGGCCGTGCGCATCACCTCCACCCGCACCGACAAAGTGCCCAACACCTCTGCCACCGCCGCATCTTCGGGCGCCGATCTCAACGGCATGGCGGCGCACAACGCGGCCTGGGCGATCCGCGACCGGCTGGCCGCCTTTGCCGCGCGCGCCTTTGGCTGCGCCGAAGCGGACGTGCGCTTCACGCCCGCTGGCGTGATCGCGGGCGACACCGTGCTGAGCTTTGCCGACTTGTGCCGCAAGGCCCACATGGGCCGCGTCTCGCTGGCGGCGACAGGGTTCTACGCCACGCCCGACATCGCCTATGACCGCGCCGCGCATCACGGCCGCCCGTTCTATTACTTCGCCTATGGCGCCGCCGTTTCCGAAGTGATCGTCGACACGCTGACCGGCGAGCATCGTGTGCTGGCGGTGGATATCCTCCACGATGTCGGCCGATCGCTGAACCCGGCGATAGACCTTGGCCAGATCGAAGGCGGCTTCGTGCAGGGACAGGGCTGGCTGACCAGCGAGGAACTGGTTTTCGACGCCGCCGGCCGCCTGCTCACCCACTCGCCGGCCACCTACAAGATCCCCACCGCGTCCGACCGCGCCGCTCGCCTTGCCATCGCCCTGTGGGATGGCGACAATACGCAGCCGACCATCCACCGCTCCAAGGCGGTGGGCGAGCCGCCGTTCATGCTGGCGATCTCGGTCTTCGCGGCGATCGGCCAGGCCATCGCGGCGGTCGCGCCCGATCGGCGCGCGCTGCCCGACCTTGACGCGCCAGCCACGCCCGAGCGCGTGCTGGCGGCAATCGCCGCGCACCGGGGCACGCCGGCGAGGGCGGAATGACCGACTGGCTGGACCACTTGCGCCAGCGCCGCCCCGCCGCGCCCATCGCCATGGTCAGCGTGCTGGCGACCGAAGGCTCCGCGCCGCGCGGGGCGGGCACGCGGATGCTCGTCACCGCCGAGGGCATCGCCGGCACGATCGGCGGGGGCAGCCTGGAATTCCACGCGATGGAGCAAGCCCGCGCTGTCCTGGCGCTCGCGCCCGGCACCTGGCGCGTGCAGGATTTCCCGCTTGGCCCGCTGCTGGGCCAGTGCTGCGGCGGGCGCGTACGGCTGCTGGTGGAGCATCTCGATCCGCTGCGGCTCGACTGGCTGGGCGGCGCGGGCGAAGGCCGCACGCTGGTCTCACGCCTGGCCCCCGGCCACGTCGAACGCTGGATCGACGACGAGGCAGAGACGCGGCCGCTATCGGCGCGCGGCGATCGGCCCGAGGCCGGCACCCGCTTCGCCGAGACGATCGGCCAGAACCGTCGTCCGCTTTACCTGTTCGGTGCGGGCCATGTCGGCCAGGCCATCGCCCAACATGCCGAACGGCTGCCGTTCCGCCTCGCCTGGTTCGACACGCGCCCGCTGTTCGATTCGATCCCCGGCGTGACGCTGGTGCCCGAACGCGCAGTGGAACAATGCGTGGCCGATGCGCCCGATGACGCCGCGATCGTGATCCTGACGCATGACCATGCGCTGGATTACCGGCTCACGCTGGCGGCGCTGCGCCGCGCGCCCGTGGCCTTCATCGGGCTGATCGGCTCGGCCACCAAACGCGCCCGGTTCCTCTCGCGGCTGGCGCGCGACGGCATCGACGATGCGGCGCGAGCACGGCTGTGCTGCCCGATCGGCATCGACGGCGTGGTCGGCAAGGAACCCGACGTGATCGCCATCGCCACGCTGGCGCAACTGCTGCAATTGCGCGCAGACCGGCCCGCTCCAGCCCAGGCCGCCACCACTCAGGCCACCGCCACTCAGGCCGCGCCCTGCACGTTCTGATCCCCCGCGATTTTCTGATCCAGCGACACGGGAAACCCCAGTTCGTGAAAGGTGTTCTCGATCTCGGCCAGCACGATACCGGCCGCGTGCGATGGCGTGCGCGCGGCGGCGGTGCACAGCGCCAGCGTCATCGGGCGCAGGACCGGATCGGAAATGCGAATGAACGAGAGCACCCCGGCGCGCACTTCGGTGACGACGTCGAGCGAAGTCAGGATGCCGACGCCAATGCCCTGCGCGACCAGCGACGAGATCATCTGGATGTTGTCGCTGGTGGCCACCTTGTTCAGCGCGATGCCCGATGATCCTTCGAGCACCGAGACTTGCTGGCACAGCGCCAGCGGTTCCGCGGGGACGATCAGCTTCATGTCGGCGCAGGCGGCAAAGCGCGTTTCGGGCTGACGGCCAAAGGGATGGCCGACCGGAGTAACGAAGCCCAGCACCACCTCCACGAATGCGCGCACGCTCAGTTCCTTGTAGGACTGCGGTTCGAAGAAGATGCCGAAGTCCACCTCGCCGCGCGTGATGGCATGGCGCACATCATCGTTTTCCAGCACGCGCAGGCCGATCGAGATGCCGGGGTATTCGCTCTGGATCGCCTGGATGATGCGCGGGACATAGCCCTTGGCCAGAGCATCGATCACGGCGATTTCCACGTGGCCGCGCTTCAGCCCGCGCAAGTCCTCCATCTGGGCGCGCAGTTCGAACAGGTTCTTCTGCCAGCGGCCGCCCGCCGCCATCATCAGTTCGCCCGCCGCCGTCAGCCGCAGCCCGCCCGGCAGCCGCTCGAACAGCGGAATGCCCAGTTCGGCTTCCACACGCAGGATCTGCCGGTCGATCGCCGAGGCCGAGACATTGAGCGTTTCCGATGCCTTGCGAATCGAGCCGAGCTTGCCGACGGCCATGAAGTAACGAAGGAATCGCGAGAAGGTGGGCATGAGCAATCTCTTTTTTGCAACGGTCTGTGGAATTCATTGCGTTTGATCGCTTCGCGTCAAGCGTATACCGCATCGCAGCATCAAGAATTCCGACAACACAAAACACATTCAGGGAAATGCACTCTATGGTTCAGTACCGCTTCCGCCGTTTCGCGGCGGTTTCCTGCATCGCGATTTCGGCCGTTATCGGCAGCGCCGCCCAGGCCGATGAGGTCGAAGGCGCCGACGCCGATATCGTCGTCACCGCCACCCGGCGCGAGGAACGCGCGGTGGACGTGCCGATCGCGGTCACATCGTTCGGTGGTGAAAAGCTCGACACGCTCAATTCCAGCGGCCTCGACGTCCGCTTCCTGTCGTCGCGCGTGCCAAGCCTGCAAATCGAAAGCTCGTTCGGTCGCACGTTCCCGCGCTTCTACATTCGCGGGCTTGGCAATACCGATTTCGATCCCAACTCGGCCCAGCCCGTCTCGGTCGTCTATGACGACGTGGCGCTGGAAAGCCCGATGCTGAAATCCTTCCCGGCCTTCGACCTTGCTTCGGTCGAAGTGCTGCGCGGGCCGCAGGGCACGCTGTTCGGCCGCAACACGCCCGCCGGCGTGGTCAAGTTCAACAGCACGCGCCCCGGCGACACGCTGAGCGGCAAAGTTTCGATCAGCGGCGCGACCTATAACACGGTCAATGCCGAAGCGGCGGTCGGCGGCCCGCTCGGCGGCGGCTTCGGCTTTCGCCTGGCCGGCCTGGTCCAGCGCCGCGACGATTGGGTGACGAACACCGCCAGCGGTCCCGGCGTGCTCGCCGACCGCAAGTTCGAAGGCTATAACGATCGCGCCGCCCGTTTGCTGCTGTCCTACGAAGGCGGGCCGTTCGAGGCGCTGTTCAACGTCCACGGCCGCAAGCTGGATGGCACGCCGCGCATCTTCCGCGCCGGCCTGTTCCAGAAGGGCAGCAACCACTTCAACGCCGGCTTCGACAAGGACACGGTCGGCCTCGACGGCCTGACCAGCCAGACGCTGAGCCAGTGGGGCACCAACCTGCACCTCAGCCTCAAGCTGGAAGGCCTGGGCACGCTCTATTCCGTCAGCGCCTATGAAAAGGCACGCGTCGAAAGCAGCGGCGATATCGACGGCGCGTCGTGCTATGCTTTCATCCCCGGATGCAGCCTGCCGGCGATCAACGTGGCGGCGTTCCCGGTCAACACCGGCGGCGTCACCCGCCCGCGCGAGATCAGCCAGGAACTGCGCTTCGCCTCGGAAGACATGGGCGGCTTCACCTGGCAGGTGGGCGCCTATTACTTCCGCCAGAAGCTGGGCTACAACGAACTGGCCTTCGACGGCAGCGGGGCCACCGTTTCGCATGTGATCCACAGCAACCGCAACCGCAACTACGGCCTGTTCGCATCGGGCGAATACAAGGTCACGCCCGACTTCACGCTGAGCGGCGGCGTGCGCTATTCGAACGACAAGAAGCGCGATTTCATCGGCGGCGTCGGGCAGTTCCCCGGCGTGGTCCTGCCCGTCACCAACCGCGTCAGCGGCGACAACGTCTCCTGGGATCTCTCCGCGACGTACACCGTCGCACCGAACCTCAATGTCTATGCGCGCTTCGCCACGGGCTATCTCGGCCCGGCGATCCAGGACCGCGTGAACTTCGGCAGCGTGCCCAGCACCGCCGGCAAGCAGACCACGATTTCGGGCGAAGCCGGCATCAAGGGCGCGCTGGCGGGCGAACTGAACTTCGCGCTCGACGGCTACTGGTATCGCACCAAGGACCTGCAACTGACGGCCGTTGGCGGCGCGACCAATTCGGCGCGGCTGCTTTCGGCCGACAAGGCGGTGGGCTATGGCCTTGAGGCGGAGCTTTCCGCCAAGCCCTTCGCCGGTCTCGCGATCACGCTGGGCGGCAGCTACAACCACACCGAGATCAAGGACCCGACGCTGGTCGTCGGCGCCTGCGGCGGTGGCTGCACCATGCTCGATCCGATCGTCACCATTGGCGGCAACACCGGCGCATCGATCGACGGCAACCCGCTGCCCCAGGCGCCCAAGTGGGTGGCCAACGCCACGCTGCGCTATGGCATCCCGGTGGGCGACGACGAGATATTCGTCTTCACCGACTGGGCCTATCGCAGTTCGATCAACTACTTCCTGTACGAGGCCGCCGAGTTCCGGGGCCGCGCGCTGCTGGAAGGCGGTGCGCGCGTGGGGTACAAGACCAGCGATGGACTGGAAGTGGCGATCTTCGCGCGCAACATCACCAACACCATCCGTTCGATCAGCGCGATCGATTTCAACAACCTGACCGGGATGATCAACGAACCGCGGATCGTCGGCGGCGAACTGCGCTTTTCGTTCTGACCCTCTCTCCCCCCGAAGGCGAGGCGGCGCGATGCGCTGCCTCGCCGAAGGGCCGCCCCATCAGGGAGCGGGAACAGGCGCCGCATCGGACGCCTGCTTGTGCCGGGCGGCACCGGCTTCGAGCAGCCTGACGATCAGGTCCTCCATCCGCCGCGCGTCCACCGCCTGCACCACCTGCGCGCTCTGCTCGCCCAGTCCCGGCGCATAGGCCGCATGCCACGATAGCGTATCGCCATAACCCGGGCCGAACTGGGTATTATAATCCACGCGCAGCGTTTCGTGCCGCGTCACCACGCCGGGATCCAGCCAGACGGCGGCGGCGATTTCGTCCCATAGCGGAAAGCCCAGTTCATAGCGGCCGACCAACCCAGCCACCGCAGGGCGCGCCGCGCGCGTCAGCCGCGCGACCAGCGCCGGGGTAAGCTGCGTACCGGTGGACGGATCGACAGGCACCACGGTCAGCTTGCGCCAGGGGCTGCGCGAAACGATGCTCGCGGCTTCCGGGTCGAACCGCATGTTGAATTCGCGACGCGGCGAATTGGCGAACTCGCGCGCGAACTCGGCGGCGGAGCGGTTGTCCAGCACCTGATGCGGATTGAAGCTTCCGCCCATATAGATCAGTTCCTTCACCAGCCCGGCGAATTCGGGATCAAGCCGTTGCGCCAGTGCAAGGTTGGTCAGCGGGCCGCCGGCGATGATCGTGATCTCACCGGGATGCGCGCGCACCATGCGGATCAGGTAGTTCGCCGCGATCTCGTCGCGCGGCCGGGTGGCCGGGTTGCCCCAGGGCAAGTCCACCGGATCGTCCGCGCCGCGATAGGGCGGCGTGCTTTGGCGCGTGGGTTCGACCCACTGCTTCATCCACGCCCCCTTCCAGGTGAGCTTGCCGTAAAGCGCTTCCCAGCGATCGGTCAGCGCTTCGGAATTGAGCAGTGGGAATTTCGCGCCGGGCACCACCGGCACGTCGCTGCGTCCCATGATCTCCAGCCCGCGCAAGGCATAGGCAGTGGCGCGGTTAAGCCAGACATTGCCCGACAGCGTGGTGAGGCCCAGCACTTCCACCTCCGGGTCTTCGAGCAGCATGACATGCATCAGGCCGAAGCCTTCGTCATCGATGATGACCTTGCGCCTGGCCGTTTCGGCCATGGCCGGCGCGGCAAGGAGCAGTGCGGCGAACGCGGCAAGGAAGATCGTGGCAAGACGGCGAGGGATCATGGGCGCTTCCGATTGATGGGGGACAAGCGGATTCTGGGCCGCGCCACCGCACCGGGCAAACGCATTGAACGCTACGGCGCGTTGCAAAAAACAGCCTGCGAACGCGGCCGGACATCTGACCGCGCGATGCCACGCTTCGTTTATGCTGCACTTTATGCTGCAGTTCAAAGCGCAGCATAAAGTAATCACTTCCCGGCCTGACCGGCTTTCGCCCCGGCCATTTTCCGCAACCGCGCCCGCATGCGGCCAGCATCAGGCGCGATCGGCGAAGCCGGACGATTCCGGCTGGCGAGGGCACGGCGGTTATCCTTTGGCTGCAGTCAATCTCATCGCACTGCAACATAATCGCGCGGGCCAGCGTCGGGCGCGGGATTGCCCTTTGCGCCGGTAGCGGCGGGGATATGCCTTTGAACGCAATTTTCGTTCCAGCAAGGATCCCCAAGCCATGTCCCAAGCGCAGCCGGTTGTCGAAGTGTTCGAATATTCGGGCGGTATCGTCGGGCCGGGCATCGCGCCCGCCGGCACGGTGCAGGATGGCGGCACGATCCGCACCGGCACGCCGCCGGGCTGCTGGGGCCCGATGATCACACCCAAGTTCCAGGGCGGCCACGAAGTGACCCGGCCCGTCCTGGTCGAAGGCGCCGAGATCGGCGATGCCATCGCGATCAAGCTGAAAAAGGTGGAAGTCACCTCGCTCGCCACGTCATCGGGCGTGATGGAGTTCGTCGAAGGGCGCTATCTGGGCGACCCCTTCGTGGCCAAGCACTGTTCGAACTGCGGCGAGATCAGCCCGCCCAGCCATGTCGACGGCATCGGCGACGAAGCCGTGCGCTGCGACAAGTGCGGCGCCGAAGTCAGCGCGTTCCGCTTTTCCAACGGCTATGTGATCGTACTCGATCGCGAGAACGCCGTCTCGCTGACCGTCGGGCAGGACATCGCCAATATCATCGCCGGCGACGCCGATGTCCTTTCCGCGCTGCCAGGGCAGTCGGCGCAGCATTCGATCCTTTCGCTCGCGCGCGCCGACATCGCCGGGCTGACATCGCGGATGCGCCCATTCCTGGGCAATATCGGCACCACCCCTTCGCGCGATCTGCCTGATTCGCACAATGCCGGCGATTTCGGCTCGTTCCTGCTGGGCGCGCCGCATGGCTATGGCATGACGCAGGAGGAACTGGACGCGCACAAGACCGATGGCCACATGGACACCAATTCGGTGCGCGAAGGTGCGATCCTGATCTGCCCGGTCAAGGTTCCCGGCGGCGGCATCTATATGGGCGACATGCACGCCCAGCAAGGCAACGGCGAGATCGCGGGGCACGCCACCGACGTTTCGGGCGAAGTCGAACTGGAAGTGGAAGTGATCAAGGGCCTGGCCATCGACGGCCCGATCCTGCTTCAGCGGCCCGATGACCTGCCGCCGCTGGCCCAGCCGCTCAGCGCCGCGGACAGGACCGCGGTCGAGGCGCTGGCCGCGAAGTACGGCCAGAAGGAGATCGAGGCGAACGGGCCGATCACCTTCATCGGATCGGGCGTGACGCTGAACGACGCCACCAAAAACGGGCTGGAGCGCGCCGCGCAGGTCACCGGCCTGCCCTATGACGAAATCCTCAACCGCGCGACGATCGCCGGATCGATAGAGATCAGCCGCCTGCCCGGGGTGGTGCGCGTGACCTTCCTGTGCCCCACCCCGATCCTCGAACGGCTGGGCATCGCGCATCTGGTGCAGGCCCAGTATGGATAGCCCGAAATAAGCCTCGCAGCCGAAGAAAGGGCCGGCCGTCGCGATGATGGCCGGCCTTTCTTCTCCGTCGCAGCCGTTCAGCGCCGCGCGATCAGCTTTTTCGGCAGAGCCCCGAACTGGCGCGCATCGACCGCGCGTACCCATTGCAGCACGCGCACCCGCAGCGGCAGGTTCAGATTCACGTCGCGCAGCATTTCATCGATGTGATGAAGCGAAAAGGGCACGATATTGGTGCCCTTGCAGTGCTTGCCGCCGGTGCGCGCGTCCATCCATGCCAGCCGCTGGTCGATCCAGGCGTTCTGCGCGCGCGCATCGGGCAGTGCGATTCGGCCGGCCATGTATTCGGCGATCCAGAACGATCCGGCCTCGGCGCTCAACTGGCTGAAGAAGGATGAATTGTAGCCGTTGAACAGCAAGCGCGGCACGCCCACCGGCAGGGTGGACCGGTAAAGACGGAAGTTGCCCTGCGCGTCAGTCACCTTCGCCAGGACATCCGGTGGCAGGAACGCTGCGCGCTGGTCCCAGCCGGTGCCGCACACGATCACTTCGGCGGGCAGCGTGCCACCTGATTTCAGGTGGATGAGGCCGGGCGAAAGACGCGCGATCTCGTCCTGCGCAATCCCCAGTTTGCCGTCTTCGACCTTTTCATAAAACCCGTCGCTGACCAGGCTGACCGTGCTGCGCGCGATGCTTTCCAATGGGCGGTCCGGCTCCAGCCCGATGCGCCCAAGGCCCAACTGGCGCGAGATCACGCCTTGCACCGTGTCCAGCATGGCGTTGCGCAGGAAGCGGCCGGAACCATGCAGGAAACGTTCAAAGCCGCGCAGTTCCAGATAGGGAAACAGCCCTTCGCCTAGCCGCGTCAGGAACAAGTGCTTGAAGTTCAGCACGTTGCCGATGCGCTTGGGGATCTTCCAGATCAAATGGCGAGCCAGCAGCGTGGTGTGTGCCGAAACGCCGACAGTGGCGTTCGCCACGTCGCACGAGGACTTGCCATAGCCGACCACCACCACCTGCCTGCCGCGTGCATCCTCCAGCCGGGTGAATTCGCTGGTGTGCACAAGCATGCCGCCCGCGGCGCGGAATTCCGCCGCGCCCGGATAGGCGGGGACGGCGGGGATCGAGAAGATGCCATTGCACACGATCAGCCAGTCGAACGCCTGCGTGGTCGGCACGGCATCGGGCGGTCCGACCGGGCGCGTGGTCAACGTCCAGCCCACACCGCCTTCGAGCGGGGCGGCGCCGACGATTTCGGTGGCGAGCGAGAGCCGCGGCGTTACTCTGAAATGATCGGCATAGGCCTTGAGATAGGCCTGCATCTGACCGCCGCTGGGCCATTCGGGATAATCGGCGGGCATCGGAAAATCGGAAAAGGCATAGGTATCGCGCGGGTTCTGCGTGGCGAGACCGGGGTAGCGCCGCGATGCCGCCCAGACGCCGCCGACTTGCGGTTCCTTGTCGAACACGCGCACATCGTATCCCAGCGCGATCAACAGCTTCGCCGTGCAAAGACCGGCGATGCCGGCACCCACGATTGCAACGCTTTCCACCGCGCATTCCCTTTCGTCACTGTGATGATCAAGGGGTAGAGAGCGCTGGCCCCGGCGGCCTATGCCCAAACTGCCGATGCTGTTCAGTCCTCGCTTGTTTTTGCGTTCGCCTGCGTTTGCGGGCTGGCGAGGGCGTGTCGGAGTGCTTCGCAGGCGCAAAATTCGGCAATGGCGGCACAGTTGGCGCACTCAGCGAATATCGCGCGCGCGGCAGGCCCCTGACAATTTGCCCCGGAACTCACCGCCGAAAGCAGCGGGAGCGATAACAGCCAAGGGGAAAACGAATGCACAGCTTCCGTTCACTATGCTGGGCTGGCTCTGCGCCGGCCGCCCTGCTTGCAGCCGCCGCGTTTGGCCCAACCGCCCAGGCGCAAGCGAGGCAGGACGCGCCCGCCGCCGAGGACAATTCGCGCGCCGCCGCGATGGGCGCCGACATCGTCGTCACCGCACGCAAGCGCGAGGAGCGCGCGCAGGACATCCCCATCGCCATTTCGGCCTTCAGCGGCGATTCGATCGCCGCGCGCGGCATCGACAAAGTGGACGGCATTGCCGGCTTCACCCCCAACATGACCTTCCAGAACAATCCCAGCTTCGGCGGCGCGGGATCGTCCGCCGCGATCTATATCCGCGGCATCGGCCAGAAGGAGTTCCTGCCGACCACCGAACCGGGCGTGGGCGTCTATGTAGATGGTGTCTATGTGGCGCGTTCGGTGGGCGCGCTGCTCGACCTGGTGGACGTGGAGCGCGTGGAGATCCTGCGCGGCCCGCAAGGCACGCTGTTCGGCCGCAACACCATTGGCGGCGCGCTGAGCATCACCACGCGCAAGCCCGATGACCGGCTGGGCATGACCGGCCAGATCACCGGCGGCCGCTATAACCGGATCGACGTGAAGGCAGCGGCCAACGTGCCGCTGACCGATACGCTCTATGCCAAGGTATCGGCCGCCAGCTTCCACCGCGATGGCTATGTCACGCATTTGGCAGACGGGCGCAAACTGGGCAATGTCGGCACGCTGACCGGGCGGGTGGACTTGCGCTGGAAGGCCAGCCCCGCGCTGGACGTGAACCTGTCGCTCGAAGGCACCGACGATCGTTCGAACGGCCCGGCGCTGGTGCTGACCGGCACCAACTACAAATCCGCCGTGTTCAATCCCGGCAACCTGCCGATCCTGCCCCCCGGCAGCCCGGCAACGCCCGGCTTCTATGTGCTGAACCCGCCGTTCGATGCGCCGGTAGATAATTTCACCCTGCTTGCCAACTATTTCGCGGCGTTCCTGGGCGGCCAGCCGTGCATCGGCTTTGCCCCCTACAACCCGCAGGCCAGCAATAGCGCCGGCTGCTTTTCCGACCGCTTCCTGGTGGGCGACAAGGCCGATGCCGGCACCGCCCCGCAATATTCGCACAACAAGACCTGGGGCACGCAAGGCACGATCGACTGGGATCTTGGCCCGGTGAAGCTGAAATCGATCACCGCCTATCGCAAGATCGACGGAAGCTATGCCCGCGACGGCGATCACAGTTCGATCACGATCCTGCACTTGCAGGACACGCTGCAGCAGAGCCAGTTCAGCCAGGAACTGCAATTGCTGGGCAACGGGCTGGACGACACCCTGAAATACGTTGTCGGATTGTACTACTTCGACGAAAAAGGAAACAATATCAACAATCTGGATTTCACGCCCGTCACCTTCCGATCGGGTGGGCGCTTCCAGACCAAAAGCTATGCCGCCTTTGCACAGGCGACCTGGACGTTCGTGCCCCGCTTCGACCTGACGCTGGGCCTGCGCTACACCGACGATCGCAAGTCGTTCCTGCCCGATCAGGAGATCCTGGTCGACAAGACCGGCGGCGCACTGATCGCGGGCAGCCCGAACACGCCCAAGGTGCGCGTGCTGCCCTTCGTGCGCGTGAAGCAGAGCGAGGACGCGTTCACGCCCATGATCAACCTGGCCTGGCACGCCTCGCGCGATGTAATGGTCTATGGCTCGTTCAGCCAGGGGTTCAAAAGCGGCGGCTTTGTCCAGCGCGTGTTCCCGCCGCTGGCGGCAACGCCGCGATTCTCGTCCGAAAAGGCCACCGCATACGAACTGGGCTTCAAATCCAGCCTGCTCGACCGCAAGCTGACGCTGAACGGCGCGGTGTTCTATACCCAGTACGACAACCTGCAAGTGCAGGTCTTCACCGGCATCGCCCCGGTGACGAAGAACGCCGCGGCGGCCGAGATCAAGGGCGCCGAACTGGAAGCGCGGCTGGCGCCGGGCGGCGGCTGGTTCATCGAAGGCAGCCTGGGCTATCTCGATCCCAAGTTCACGAAGATAGATCCCGCCGCGACCGAGATCGGCCTGGATTCGAAGTTCGAACGGATCGCCAAGTGGACGATCAGCGCCTCGCTTTCCAAAAGCTTCGAACTGGCCAACGGGGCGGAGCTCACCGCGCGGGGCGACTGGTCGTACCGCTCGGGGATGTACATGGATGCGCTGAATTCACCCGAACTGCATCAGCCGGCCTACAGCCTGTTCAACGCCAACCTGACCTATGACTTTCCCCACCGCGATCTGAGCGTGATCCTGGGCGTCACCAACATCGCCAACAAGAGGTACAGCCTGACCGGCATCTACGGCAGTTCCTTCGGCCTTTACGAGCAGATGTTCGCGCGGCCTCGCGAATGGAGCATCTCGATCAAGTGGAAGCTGTGACCATGGAAACCGGGACTTTCGCGGGCAAGACCGCGGTGCTGGCGGGCGGCGCGACACTGATCGGGCGCGCCACCGCCGCCGCCTTCGTGGCGGCGGGCGGCCATGTCGTGATCGCCGATATCGATGCCGAGGGCGGATCGGCGGCGGCCGGCGCGCTGGGTGCGCAGGCGCTGTTCGTGCCCACAGACGTCACCGATGATGCCGCGATCGACACCTGCATCGCGCAGGCGGCCAGCGCGTTCGGCGGGATCGACTATCTGGTGAACATCACCACATCATATATCGACGACGGAGTGCAAACATCGCGCGCCGACTGGCTGCGCGCGCTCGACATCGCGCTGGTCGGCGGGGCCATGTTCGCACAAAAGGCGGCGCCGCACCTTATCGCGCGCAAGGGCGCGATCGTGAACTTTTCCAGCATCAGCGCGCATCGCGCGCAACCGGGGCGCTTCGTCTATCCAGCGGCCAAGGCGGCGGTGGCGCAGTTGACTCGCTCGCAGGCGCTGGAGTTCGCGCCACACGGGGTGCGCGTGAATGCCGTGGCGCCGGGCTGGACCTGGTCCAACGTCATGCAGGGGCTGAGCGGCGACGATCGCGCCAAGGCGGACCGCATCGGCGGCGCGTTCCACATGCCGGGGCGCATCGCCGATGCCGAGGAAGTGGCGCGCGCGGTGCTGTTCCTGTGTTCGGATGCCGCATCGTTCGTCACGGGCGCGGAACTGCCGGTCGATGGCGGCTATCTGGCGCTCGGCCCGGAACGCGCCGACAACGCCATCGCCGCGCTGATGGTCTGATCGCCGCGGATATTCGACCGATGACACGGCGCCGCATGCAATGACCCCGCCGTGAAGCAAATGCGACCGCCAACGGACGGCAATGCCACGCCCGCTTGACACCGTGCCACGGCTTCAGGATGGTGCGGTCCGTTACCTCGAAGCAGTCTCGACCACAGGAGGCTTGGCGCAGTGACGGGCGGCGGAGACACCATGGCCGCGCTGGGCGCGCGGGAGCCGGGAAACCGGCTTCTCATGGGCAATCATCGCGTCTTCGAATCAGGCGATCTCGATCAGACGCGCGATCACATCGCGCGTACCTATTGCCCGCACCATCTTTCGATCGGCGAGCGCAGCGGCCGGCTTAGCGCATGGCTTAACCACAAGCGCCTGTCGCAAGTGGGCGTGGGGGCCATGGCCTATGGCACCGAGGTGGCGATATCGGGGGTGGAGGACCAGGATTTCCTGCTGCTCATGCTGCCGCTGCGCGGCGCCGCCAGCATCGGCCTGGGGCAGCAGGCAATCGATTGCCATGCCGGCCTGGGCGTTGTTGCCAGCACGGTGGAACTGGACCGGATGCGTTGGTCGCAGGACTGTTCCCAGCTTGTCGTCCAGATCAGCACCGCCGCGATCGACCGCCACCTGACGCTGATGACCGGCCGGCCCCCGCGCGAACCGGTGCGCTTTACCCCGGAAATGACCATCGCCGGATCGCGCCCTTCATGGTGGAGCTATGTCACGCTGCTGCTGGACGAACTGTCGAGCAGCGACGGGTTGGGCGCGCAGGCCAGCATCGCCCATCTGGAAACGCTGCTGATCGTCAAACTCCTGGAAACGCAAGGCAGCAACTATCGCGAGCAGTTGCAGCCGCAGGGCTGCCGCATCGCGCCGCAGCACGTGCGCCGGGTGGAACGCTTCATCGCCGACAATGTCGAGCGGCCGATCACGCTGGAGGAACTGGTCGAAGTCAGCGGGGTCAGCGCGCGGGCGCTGTTCGACGGGTTCCGCCGCTTTCGCGGGCAATCGCCCATGGCCTATCTGCGCTCCATCCGGTTCGAACGCGTGCGCCACGATCTGCTGAACGCCCGCGCCGGTGAAACGGTAACCAGTATCGCCTGCCGCTGGGGCTTCTACCAGTTCGGCCGCTTCGCCGGGCACTATCGCCAGATCTTCGGGGAGTTGCCATCCGAGACGCTGCGCGCGCATAGCTGAGCGCGGCACACACGCGGCGCGCTTTTCCGGCGCCTCTGTCAGGGACGATCATGGATCTTCGGCATCTGCGCTACTTCGTGGCCGTCGCGAAAGAGCGCAATTTCTCGCGCGCGGCGGAAACGCTCAACATCGCCCAGCCGCCGCTCAGCCGCCAGATTCGGCAACTGGAAGAGGAAATCGGCGCCGACCTGTTCGACCGCACCACCCGGCCGCTGCGGCTGACCGAAGCGGGACGGCTGCTTTACCAGCATGCCATCCAGGCGATTGCCGGGTTCGATCAGGTGCGCACGATGATGACACGCTATGGCGGGGCGGCAGCGCGCCATTTCATCATCGGCTTCGTCGGCTCGGTGCTCTACGGCCATTTGCCCCAGGTGCTGCGCCAGTTCCGCCACGAGACGAGCGGCGCGGCCGAAGTGACGCTGATCGAAATGTCGTCGCTCGATCAGGTGGTGGCGCTGCGCGAGGGGCGGATCGACGCCGGGTTCGGCCGACTGCGGGTGGACGATGATGCGGTGCGACGCATCCTGCTGGCGGAAGAACCACTCGTCGCCGCGCTGCCCGACGATCATCCGCTCGCCGCGCTGACCGCGCCGCTGACGCTGGATCGGATAGCCGGCGAATCGATCCTGCTCTATCCGCGCCCATCCCGCCCGAGCTATGCCGATCAGGTGCTGTCACTGTTCCAGGACCACGGGCTGACGCCGGCCTCGCGGCAGGACGTGCGCGAATTGCAGACCGCGCTGGGCATGGTGGCCGCCGGCGCGGGGATTGCGATCGTTCCGGCATCGGCGCAGAGCCTGCACCGCCCCGACCTGGTGTTCCGCCCGATCGCGGCGACCGATGCGGTATCGCCGATCATCCTCAACCACCGTTCGAACGACCATTCGCCCGAACTGGACCTGCTGACCGCGATCAGCCGCCGGATCTACGCGACGCCCGAAGGCTGACACCGGCCCCCGCTGCCACGATGCAGCGCCCGAAGGCAAAGACGCGCCCATCGGCCAGGGTCAGCGTGCGCGCCCGCGCATCGAGCGCCACCACGGCGAGGCCGGGCACCAGGTCGATCCGCAGCGCGTTCCAGAAATCGCCTTCGTCAGGCCGCCTGCGCTCGATCACGATCGAACCGAGCAGATAGGATTGCGGCGGCGGAGGCCGTCCATGCGGGGAGACCGGATCGCCCCCGACCATCAGCAGCGACCCGGCAAAGCCGCTCGCGCGCAGGGCAGCAGCGGCACGGGCGCCGGCCCGCCCCGCCCCCACGATCACCACGTCATAGCGGTGTGCCGCATCGCGATCCGCCGGCTGCCTTTCGAGGGGCGGCATGATCCGGCACGGGCCAGTTCAGGCCAGCCCGCGCACGCACTGGTCCACGCCGTTGCCCAGGTGGCGCACCAGGATTTCCTCATCCTGGAAATGGATCACTGGCTTGGCGCCGGACTTGAGCTGCGCGGCCATCAGTTCGTGGGTGAAGCAATCCTCCATCATCGGATCGCGCAGGCCGACCTTGGAATATTCCTGCGCGAAAAGCTGCCCGGCATTGGACACCGGCGGGTAATAGCCCTTGATTTCCCAGATGCTGCGATCGACCGCGACCGGCCAGATGTTGAAGGTGAAGAACAGCCCGTCCAGCAGCCCGATGAAGAAATTGGGAAACAGGTGCCAGAAATCGAACGAGCCGCGAAACTGGTATCCATCCGCTCCCTTGTCGGCCTTGGTGCCGAAGGCCTGGACGGTGCCGGTGCCGAACTGGCTGGCCAGCATGGCGGTGGGCGGCGGGGTGAAGCTGTCGGGCGGCGGCGATCCCAGCACGCCGTGCAGGCCATGAAGCTCGATGGCGCTGTGGCGATACTGGCGGCCTTCGACCTTGACCGCGCGGGCCAGCGTCTTTTCATGCAGGAACGGCAGGTGCCAGCCTTCCAGTTGCGCTTCCTGCAAGGTCTTCCAGTTCACGTTCTCGTCGATGCGATAGGAAAACGCCGGCACGAAGCCGCTGAAATCATAACGTCCGATGTGCTCGGCCACAGGGACGAGATAGGCGTCCAGCGTCTCTTCGGGCTCTTTCGCCAGGTTGATGAAGATGAAGCCGTTCCACACCCCGCAGTGCACGGGGGCAAGGCCGTTGTCCTCGGCCCTGACGCTGGGAAAGTTCCCGGCATCGCTGACATGGACGAGCTTACCCGTGGTGTCATAGACCCAGCCGTGGAACCGGCAGGTCAGGAAGCCCCGGCAATGGCCCTGCGCATCCCAGGCGACCGGCGCGCCGCGATGTGAACACATGTTGTGAAAGGCGCGGATCACGCCGTCCTTGCCGCGCACGACAAGGATCGAGGTATCGGCAACCTGCAACTGCACCACGAAATAGTCGCCAGGCTTCGGCGCCTGAAGTTCGTGCCCCACGTTCAGCCACTTGCGGCGGAACACGGCGGTCTTTTCCTGCTCGAAGTAGGCGTTGCTGGTATAGCGTTCCACCGGGATCGGACCGGTGCCTTCCTGCGGATAGCGCGCGGTGAAGCGGCCCGAGGTTTCAGTGCCGGTCATCATGCGCCTCCCATCATCGGGCCGGTTGCGCCCAGCGGCCAGCTATCGTGGACGGGTACGAAGCGATCGATCGGAAAGACATATTTGGGCTGCGGCTCGCCGTACATCTCCACCGTGACCGCCACTTCGGCCAGCGCCAGGCACATGTTCAGCAAAGTGCGCTGCGGCGCATCGAGCGCGGTCAGCGGGAACTGGTTGAGATAGGCCAGCGCATCCGCGCCGCGCGCCTGCATCACATCGTAGAAGGCCTGGCTTTGCGCCATGCTGGCCGACCAGCGCTTGTGATTGCGCGCCAGTTCGGTGGGCTGCGCCCAATCGATCCAGGGTTCCAGATCCGAAAATCCATCTGGCAGCGGCGATGACATGAATGGGCACTCCCGGCAGCAGCCTATGCCCGCAACGTCCGCCGGAACGGGCCGCGCGGCTATCCCGTGGATGCAGCCGATGGTATGAAACGGCGAGATAGATGCACGCGCATCGCGGCGCGCTTGCCATCGCGCATAGTATACCCGCTAAGTATCAAATTGGTGCGAAAGGGTATTTGACTTGCGGCGGGCCGACCCCACACTTTGCGCCCGGTCCGCCGCCTTTGCCGCAGGCCAGTACGACGCTTCGGCCCTCCATGCTCGCGGAGTATCATGATGGCTAGACGGATCAAGATGATCGTGCCCGTGCCGGTGCCCCGCGAGGCGCTGGCCGGTTTCGCCGCCCAGTTTCCCGAAGAATGGCTGCGCGGCGATATCGCGGTCGAATTCTGCTGCGCGCGGCAGGGCGGGACGGCGCTCGATTCGCACTACGAAGGCGTGATGGCCGATGCCTTTTGCCTCGATGCCGGACTTCGCGCCGAGGACGAGGGCTTCGCCGCCGTCTGCGTCAATTCGATGAGCGATTCGGGCGTGGCGGCGCTGCGTTCGCGGCTGTCCATCCCGGTATTGGGCACCGCCGCGCCGACCTATCACCTGGCCAGCCAGCTTGGCCGGCGCTTTTCGATCCTCAGCATGTGGGATCGCTGGCGCTGGCTTTACGACAAGGTGCTGGGCGAGACCGGCCTGTCGCATCGCCTCGCCTCGATCCGCGCGATCGGCGTAGCGCCCGATACGGCGGAACTGCTTTCGGGCAAGGAAGACAGCGTGTTCCCGCTGCTGCTCGATGCCGCGCGCCGCGCGGTGGAAGAAGACGGCGCCGACGTGCTGGTGCTGGGGTCAACCACCATGCACCAGTCGCACCGCTACCTGGCCGATAATCTTGACGTGCCGGTACTGAATCCGGGATTGATTGCCTTCAAGAGCTGCGAGACACTGCTCGACCTGCGGCTCAGCCACAGCAAGCGGGCCTATCCGTCTCCGCGAGGCCTGAATGACAGCATTTTCCGTCCCGGCCCGATAGCTGCGCCGGGACAAGAGGAGGTCGCACGATGATGCCCGGTGGTTCCTGGCCGGTTCCCGACATGAACGCGTGGAACGGCACCGCCCTGCCCCTGTCGCGCTGCGCGACGATGGCCACGCACGACATCGACGCCGTCCACGCGCACATGAGCGCGATGTTCTGCCGGCACGATCTGCATATCGAAGGCGGGTTGCCGCCGATCGCCTTTCGCCACAACCAGGCCTCGCTGCGATCGGTGACGTTCAATGCCACCGATTACGGCAATCCCTATGGCCGCGTCGTCGTGGCCATCCCGCCGATGGAGCAGCTCTACCTCGTGCAATTCTCGCTCGCCGGGCGCGCGCAGATCACACAAGGGTCGGACAGCTTCACGCTGGAACAGGGCCAGATGTGCGTGCTGGGGTCCAATTCGCGCATCCGCCAGGTGTTCGACGAAGGCTACAAGCATTTCACCGTCAAGATCCCCAAGAGCGATCTGGAAACGGTGCTGATGCAGGAACTGGGCTTTCGCCCCGGCGAACTGCATTTCTCGCCCCAGCCGGTGCGGCTGGAAGGCGCGGCGGCATCGTTCGCGCACATGATCCGCACGATCTGCGACGATATCGACCTGGGACTGCCCGGATACAGCCACCCGCGCACCTGCGGATCGATCGAGGACACGCTGAAGCGCCTGCTGCTGGCCGCCGTGCCGCACAACCACAGCGATCTGTTCAACGGATCGGCGCACGGCCCGGCGCCGTTCTATGTGCGCCGCGTGGAGGAATATATCCGCGCCCACGCCGAGGAACCGATCAGCCTTGCGGAGTTGATCGAAGTGTCGGGCGTCAGCGCGCGCTCGCTCCACGCCGGCTTCCGCCGCTTCCGCGATACGACGCCGATGGGCTATCTGAAGAACCATCGCCTGGCGATGGCGCGCAAATCGTTGAAAGCCGGGGCGCAGCACGGGGTATCGGTAACCAACGTGGCGCTGGCCTGCGGCTTCACCCACCTCAGCAAGTTCGCGCGCGATTATCACGAACGCTATGGCGAGCGCCCGTCGGACACATTGCGCGCGATGTAACGGGCGGCACCCGAAAAAAGCCCGCCGGGCAAACCGGCGGGCCAGGGGGTGGTGGTGCAGTTGGGCCGGATGAAAGGGTTCAGGGGGCCAGCATGATCTCTCCGCCCTGTTCGACCACCGCATAAGTGCGGATCGCGATCGAACAGGGGGCGCCGGTCGGCTCACCAGTGCGGATGTCGAACGTGCCCATGTGATAGGGGCAGACGATCTGCCCGTTCTCGATCTCGCCATCGGCGAGCGAGGCATCGCCGTGCGAGCACAAGTCGTCGGTGGCGAAAACCGCGCCGTCCAACCGGTAGACCGCGAGCACGCGGCCATCGCCCAGATCGACCTGGCGCACTTCGCCTTCGGGCACATCGGCCGATGCGCAAAGCCGGGCCATCACGCCTGCGCCCGCTTCTTGAACGACAGCGGCGGGGCAATCTCTCCCTGCGCCCGCACGTCCAGGATCACCGTCTTGAATTTCCATCCGTCCTCCGTGAATTCGACCGTGCCGTCGTACCAGCCGCCCAGCCATTGATCCTGCGGCCCGGCATCGGTCTGCATCGTGCACAGTTCCCACAGATACCACTGGCAAGTGCCGCGCTTGCCATCACCGGCCAGGTCGACGAGCGGCGCGATCATGAAGTGGATCGACCACAGCACGCGTTCCGCCGCGATCGCGGCCAGCCCTTCGGCAATCGCGGCGCGTCCTTCAAGCGCGGCGAACCCTTCGCACGACCAGGTGCCGTCCACCGCGAACAACGGCCCCATGATCGCGGGATCGTTGCGCCGGTCCGCGCCCAGCGCATAGCGCGCGACGAGATCGCCGATCGCCAGCCGCGCCTCGACCGCAGCCAGCCGCGCTTCCAGAATTGCAGCGGCCTGCCCCACGATCAGGCCGCGGCGGCCGTCGGCGGCAGGCCCAGCGCGGTGTCCTGCTGCCCGTGGACCGCAACGAAGCGCGTTTCGTCGAAGGCATAGGGCACGCCCGGCGCGCCACCATACAATTCGATATGCGGGGCGACTTCGGCCAGCGACAGCGCCATGTGGTACAGCGGCGCCAGGTCCGCCGGCAGGCTGCCCAGCGGATAGGCGTCGACCACCCGCAGGATCGCCTCGATCCGGGGCAGCAGCGCATCATAGAAGGCTTTCAGATCGGCGCGGCTGGCGGTGCGGCGCCGGGTCTGGCGCTCATCTGCAGAAGGCAGCGCCCAATCGAGGAACGGCGCCAGATCGGCGAAGTCTGCGGGCAGGCATTTCGATGTCATCGGTTCCGCTCCTTCATGCGTTGACGAACTGGTCGACCACGACGGCGCCGTGGCGGATCAGGATCTCGTCGTCCTGCAAGTGCTGTTCCAGCTTGGCGCGCGACTGCATGGCGCGCTGCGTGTCTTCCATGGTGGCGGTATCTTCGAGCCAGGCGTTGCGCTGGAGGGTCATCGCGTGCTCGGTCGCCCAGCGCTCGCCATAGGTCTGCGGCGCCTTCACATAGTAGCGGCCTTCCCACAGCGTCTTGTTGTGCGCGATCGGCCAGAACTGGTGCGTGAACCAGATGCCTTCGGAAATGTGCAGCAGCGTGTTGGGGAACAATACGCTCAATTCGAAGGCGAAGTCGGCGCGCTTGTCGGGATTGATCGTCGGCGGCAGCATCGATTCGCCGCGCTGCGACACCAGCGACGCGCCAGCGAGGCCATTGGCGATGCCCGCAACCGGGGTCGGCTTGGCGTTCAGCGTCAGGCACACCGCGCAGGTGCGGTGTGGCCCCATCAGCTTCACGTTCTGGAGGCCCGTCGAGAATACGTTGGGGAACGAGCCGGCATGGATCGTATCGACGTGATAGGCCTCGGCAAAGGCGTCGTGCGCGACTTTCCAATTGCAATCGAGGTACGTGTAATACGTGAAGCCATAATCCAGATCGTCGAACGGAAAGCCGGCGAAGTGGGTGGCATAGTCGCCCAGGTATTCGGCCAGGCTGTTTTCCGGCTCGGCCGCCACGTTGACGAACATGAAGCCTTCCCAGGTATCGAAGTGCACCGGGGTCAGGCCGTTGTGGTCCTTCGAGAAACAGTCATAGAAGCGCTGCTCGCTGGGCACCTGCTTGAGCGTGCCGTCCGCGTCATAGACCCAGCCGTGGAACCGGCAGGTGACGATCGCCGCCTTCGAGCCGCCGAAAGTTTCCTCGCCCGTTTCGCTGACGACGGTGTTGCCGCGATGCGCGCAGGCATTGTGGAAGGCGCGGATCTGGCCGTCCTTGGCGCGGATCAGGATCACCGAAGTATCGGCGGCGGCCAGTCGCTTGACCTTGTAGTCGCCCACCTTGGGCAATTCGCTGGCGCGGCCGACGCAAAGCCACACCTTGCGGAAGATCTTGTCCTTCTCGCGCTCGTACCATTCGGGCGAGATATAGGGTTCGGTGGAAATCGGGCCGGAGCCAAGCTCGGGGTACATTTCCATCCAGCGGTGCACGGTCTCGGACATCGTCCATTCCTTCCGTCGAAGCAGCAGGCACGGCACCGCTGGCAGCAAGCGCCAATCGGTCCGTTCGCCTGCATCATGGAAGCGCCGGGGCCGAACCGGCTAGCCCGCCCCTGTGCGCGTTAGCCTGCGCGCGCACCTAATCCGCGACGGCGGTTCGCGGGCAATCGGGCGTTCTGCATTTTCTGCACAGTCGGCAGCAGCGAGGGGATGACGGCAGCGCGATCAGGCTAGCGCGAAAGGGCTGTCCGAAGTCTCTTCCACGCAACGGTGGGGCATCCAACGACTCCACCGACGCAGAGGACTGAACACCGGCCATTGCGTGCCGTCCGTCAGCTACATCGGCTCAAACGAGCCATCGGGGAAAGGGGTAGGACCCATGTATTACACGATGAGGACACGATCCGGCGCAGCCGGGACCGGCAATCTGAACGTCATGGCCGGCGCATCCATGGCGGCGCTGCTGCTGTCGCTGGCCGCCACCGCCCAGGCGCAGGAGGCTTCGGGCACCCAGCCGGCGGCCGAACAGCCGCAGGCCATGACCGGCGGCATCGAGGAAATCACCGTCACCGCCCGCCGCCGCGAGGAATCGCTGCAGGATACGCCGATCGCGATCTCGGCGGTTTCGGGCGAAGGCATCGCCGCGCGTGGCCTCGACAACGTGACCCAGATCGGCGATTTCACGCCCAACGTGAAGTTCAACAGCTCGGTCCCGGTTTCGGCCAGCAACGCCACGGCGGCGATCTTCATTCGCGGCATCGGCCAGAACGACTACCAGCTTTCCGCCGATCCGGGCGTCGGGCTGTACCTGGACGGCGTCTATATCTCGCGCGGGGTCGGCAATGTGCTCGACGTGCTGAACGTGGAGCGCATCGAAGTGCTGCGCGGCCCGCAGGGCACGCTGTTCGGGCGCAACACCATCGGCGGCGCGGTCAGCGTGGTCACCAGGAAACCGGGCGACACGCTGGCCGGCAGCCTGGACCTGACCACCGGCAGCTACAACCGCGTGCAGATCAAGGCGTCGATCGACGTGCCGCTGGCCGAAGGCGTCTATACCAGTTTCTCGGGCTTTTATCACAACCGCGACGGCTATGTGAAAGGCGTGATCCCGGCCGCGCCCGACCTTGGCGACACCAACCAGCTTGCCGGCCGCTTCGCATTGCGCCTGGAGCCGGCCAGCAACGTCAAGATCGACCTTGCCGTCGACGGCACCCGCGCCCGCGAACAGTCCGCGCCCAACGTGGCGATCGCGCTGAACGAGAACGCACCGGCGGCGGCCACGTGGAACGCGCTCTATTCGGGCGCGGCGGCGGTCTGCACCGATCTTGCCAATCCGGCACGGCTGACCAACCAGAACTGCTTCAACAGCCAGTGGGCGCTGGCGCCCTACAAGCACGGCGGCACGTTCACCACGATTTCCAGCGTGTTCAATTCCACCAGTCGCCGGCCCTACCAGTCCGGTTCGGATCTCAACATCTGGGGTGTTTCGGGCGTGCTGGAATGGAACCTGTCGGACGCGGTCACGTTCAAGACGATCACCGCCTATCGCAAGGTCACCGGCTTCTGGACGCGCGATTCGGACCACAGCCCGGCCACGATCATCCAGACCAACAGCGACTGGCGCCAGCATCAGTTCAGCCAGGAATTCCAGTTGGGTGGCGATGCCTTCGACAAGCGGCTGAACTGGCTGGTCGGCGGCTACTATTCCAGCGAAAGCGGCAACCACAAGGATCTGGTCAACATCGTCGACGCGGTGTTCCTCAGTGGCGCGGTGCTGAAGGGCAAGAGCTATGCCGTGTTCGGCCAGGCGACCTACGAGATCGTCGACAACCTCAACCTGACCGGCGGCATCCGCTGGACGCAGGACCAGAAGAGCTTCAGCAACGCCAACCAGTACGTGGTGGAAGCCGGCTTCCTGACCGGCGCGCCGTTCAATCCCGATGGCTCGGGCTTGCAGGACGGCGATCCGCTGATGGGTCCGCTGGGCCAGACATCGACGATCAAGGACCGCGCCTGGACGCCGATGGCCAGCCTGTCCTATCGCTGGAGCCGCGACGTGCTGACCTACCTGTCCTATTCCAAGGGCTTCAAGGGCGGCGGTTTCACCCAGCGCGTGTTCCCGCCTTTCGCGTTCATTCCCTCGTTCAAGCCCGAAACCAGCGAAACCTATGAAGCCGGCATCAAGACCGACCTGCTGGATCGCAGGGTCCGCCTGAACGCCGCGGTGTTCCTCAACAACTACAACAACCTCCAGATCACCGTGAACGACCCGACGCTCGGCTTCGCGCCGATCATCCAGAACGCCGCGCGGGCGCGGATCAAGGGCGTGGAACTGGAACTGCAGGCACGGCCCACCGATGCGCTGCGCATCGAAGCGGGGCTGGGCTATCTCGACGCCAAGTACACCAAGGTCGATATCCGCGCGCTCAACGCGGGCGTCAGCACCGACAGCCACTTGCAAAACGCCCCCAAGTGGACGCTCAGCGCCGGCGCATCCTATGAATTCGCGCTGGGCGATGCCGGCAAGCTGACGCCGCGCGTCGACTGGTCGTACCGTTCGCGCGTCTACAACGACGCGGTGAACACGCCGGGGCTGGTGCAGGACGGCTATCACCTGGTCAATGCCTCGATCGGCTATGCCGACGGGTCGGATCGCTGGAAGGTGAACCTTGGCGTCAAGAACCTGACCAAGGAAATCTACCTTGGCTCGGGCTACGCCGACAGCTTCGGCGGCATTCTCGAGGGCGTCTATGGCCGCCCGCGCGAATGGTATCTGAGCGCCGGCTACAAGTTCTGACGATCCACGGCACGGGCGCGTCCCTGATGGGCGCGCCCGCCTTCAGCCGGAAGGCCCGCACCATGACCGCCGATCTTGAAACCCGCATCGCCCGCCTGGAAGCGCAGCGCGATATCGAACGGTTGATCGCCGATCTCGGTCACGCCTTCGACAGCGGTCCATCGGCCAGCGCGCTGCGCGGGCTGTTCACTCCCGACGCGGTGTTCGAGATCGACCGCTATGGCGTGCTGCATGGCGCCGATGCCATTGCCGATGGCGTCGCCGGCAATGCCGACAGCGGCTTTCGCTGGACACTGCATTATCTGGTTTCCCCACGCATCGATCTGGCGCCCGACGCCGCGCAGGCCGCGCTCTCCTTCATGCTGTGGGAAGCGGCGACGGCGGCCAGCGGCCGCGCCTACTGGATCGGTGGCAACTATGCCGCGCACGCCGTGGCCGCGCCCGATCGCTGGCGCTTCCGCCATCTGCGCCTCAACGCCGATCTCATCTCGCACTACCCCGAGGGCTGGCACGACAAGCCCGGCGCGCTCGATCGGGCCTAACGCTCGCCCAAAACCAACAGGAGTGGAAATGCCCATGCCGCAAACCGCCGCCTCGCTGGATCACATCCGGCGCACCATCCCGCAGATCCGCGAAGAACTGGGCACCGGCCCGGTGTCCGTCAACGCGATCCGCGATCCCGCGATCTACGCGCTGGAACAGGAGCGCATCTTCAAGAAGGTCTGGCTGAAAGTCGCGACGGCCTGGGAACTGCCCGATGCGGGCGACTACAAAGTCAAGGAACTGCCCGTCGCCGATACCTCGATCCTGATCGTGCGCGGCAAGGACGGGCGCATCCGCGCCTTTCACAACGTCTGTACCCATCGTGGCAACAAGGTGGTGCCGAACAAGGGCTTCGAAACGTACGGCCGCGCGCGCGCCGGTGTCGTCACCTGCCGGTTCCACGGCTGGGTCTTCGGCACCGACGGCCCGCTGAAGTCGGTGCCCATGGAGGACGCCTTCGGCCAGCTCGACAAGGGCTGCCTGGGCCTGCGCGAGATCGCCTGCGACGAATGGGAAGGCTTCGTCTTCATCAATTTCGATCCCGCACCGGCGCAGACCCTGGCCGCGTACCTGGGCGATTTCGGCACGTTGTTCGGCGGCTATCCCTATCGCGAATCGACCACGGCCTTTCGCTATTCCACCGTACTCAAGTGCAACTGGAAGGTCGCGCTCTACGCCTTCTCCGAAGGCTATCACGTACCCACCATCCATGCCGGATCGCTGCCCGGCTTCCGCGGCATCGAACACAGCGATTTCAAGCTGATCGGCCCACATGCCTCGTCCACGATCTTCGGCGCCGGCATGGATACCGCGCCGTCGACGCAGACATTCGCCGGCGTGCTCCACGGCAGCGACAATCACGGCCCGCGCCCCGACCTGCTGCCCGCCGACATCAACCCGGCGCGGCGCGGCGATTTCCAGTTCGAGATCCCCAACATCTTCCCGAACCTGCTGATCCACCTTGCCTCGGGCTGCGGCTATCCGGGCCTGTCGTACTTCACCCACCAGTTCTGGCCGCTCGATCACGGCACCACATTGTGGGAAGGGATCAACTACTTCCGCCCGGCCCGCAACGCGGCGGAGCGCGCCGCGCAGATGCATGTCAACGCGCTGCATCGCAACGCCTGGCTGGAAGACACCGCCACGATGGAGGACACCTTCACCGGCATCATGTCGGGCGCGATCGACGACATGCAACTGATGGACCAGGAATTCCTGATCCGCCACGCCGCCCTCACCCTCGACAGCTACCTGGCCGGAGCCAAGCAATGACGACTGCCGACTATGCGATCCTGCCCGAAGCCTTCGCCGATCTTGCGCCGCTGGCCGCGCGCTGGTCACGCCCTACCGAGAACGAGCGCAACGCCTTGCGGTTTGCCGCGCGCGCGCCGGATTTCGCCGCATTCCACGATGCCATGGCGCCCCGGCTGGACGCGCTGCTGGCCTATCTGGCGCAATGCCCGGCCGAGCCGGTGGAAACGCCGCAGCGCAACGCGCTGATGCTGGCCTGCGCCTATGCCGAAGCCGCGCCGCACCACGAACTGTACGCCGGCAACAGCGAAGTGCCGTTCAGCTTCGATGCGCGCCGCTTCGTCCCGGATCACGGCGACGAAGCGCTTTAGGCTTCCGAAAGGAAATCCAGGACGGCCCGCGCGAAAGCGTCGGGCTGTTCCACGTTCGACAGATGCGCCGCCGCCAGCATGATCAGCCGCGATCCGGCAATGGCGCGCGCCAGCGCATCGCTGTGTGCGGGCGGTGTAGCGGGATCGAGCGTGCCGCCGATGACCAGCGTGGGCGCCGCGATCAGCGCGGCGGTGCGGCGCATGTCCATGTCGCGGATCGCGGCGCAGCAGCCGGCATAGCCCGCACGGTCGGTGGCCTGGAGCATCGCCGCGATCGGGGCGATGGCATCGGGCGCAGCGGCGGCGAAGCCCCGGGTGAACCAGCGCTCCACCGAAGCCTGCGCCAGCGGCGCCATGCCTTGCGCACGAACCGCGTCGATGCGCGCATCCCAGGCCGAAGGCGGTCCCATGAACGAGGACGTATTGGCCAGGACCAGCCGGCGCAGGCGCGCAGGCTCGCGGATGGCCAGCCATTGCCCGGTCATCCCGCCCAGCGACAGCCCGCAGAAATCGACACTGGCGATGCCCAGCGCATCGAGCAGTTCCACCACGTCGCGGCCCAGCCGGTCGAGCGAATAGGCCCCGGCCGGCGCGTCCGAGGCGCCATGGCCGCGCTGGTCATAGCGCAGCACACGGAACCTTTGCGTCCACGCCGCCAGTTGCGGCGCCCACATGTCCATGCCGGTGCCCAGCGAGTTGGACAAGAGCAACACCGGCGCATCGGCCGGGCCATCGCAGCGCCAGGCGATACGACAGCCGTCGCCGGTGGTGACAAATCCCGCGTCGCGCACGGACGTTTCCATCACCGTCCGCGCGTCACCCGGCCTCGGCGGAAGCACGGGTGCGGGCGGAAAACTGCTCGTCGCTTTCGCCCTCGGCGCGCTGCAACACGAAATCGAAGGCGATATAGGCAGCGTCGCCCTGGCGGTTCGGCGTGGGCAGCAGGCCTTCGCGCGTGCCGAACGCGAAATCGTCGGCCGCGAAAGGATCGTCGCCGAAATTGATCTGCGTGGTCAGCGTGCGATAGCCCGGCGCCTCGATGAAGAAGTGGACGTGGGCGGGGCGGTTGCCATGGCGGCCCAGCGCCTGCATCAGCCGGTCGGTGGCGCCGCCCGGCGGGACGCTGTAGCCATTGGGCATCTTCGAATGGAACGCATAGCGCCCGTCATCGCCGATGCGGATGCGGCGGCGATTGTTGAACGGCGTTTGCGTGCCGGTGGGATCGAAGTGCGAATACCACCCTTGCGAATTGGCGTGCCAGACATGCAGCAGCGCGCCTTTCACCGGCTTGCCGTCGGTGCCGGTGATCGTGCCGCTCATGTAAAGCGTGTCGGTATCGTCGGGGTCGGTCGAAAGATCGACATTGCCTTCGACGATCGGCGCGCCGGCGACGTAGAGCGGCCCTTCGATGGTGCGCGGCGTGCCGCCGGTGCGCCCGGCTTCGGCATCCTTGGCATCCATGTAAAGGTCGAGGAAATGCTCCAGCCCGATGCCCGGCACGATCAGGCCGAATTCGCCCACGCCATCCTGGAAGAAGCGCACGGCCTGCCAGAACTCGCTCTCGTTGACGTCATAGCGCGCGATCACCGCCATCGTCGCCTCGACGAGATCGCGCACGATGTGCTGGAGGCGCGGGTCGCCGGCGGGCTGGCCCACGCCGCTGGCGCGGTCGAGCAGGGCCTGGACGGCGGGGCTGTGCACGAAATCCTGGGGCATTGGTCTCTCTCCTGTGAAGTGCGCGCGATCCCGCGCGTCAGCGGTCGTCGTCGTGGATGGAGGACGGATGGCGGCAAAGCGCCGTCACCCGCACGGCCATGAAGGGATAGAGCGGCAGCGTGGTCAGGATGTCGTGCAGTTCGGCATTGCTGCCGACATCGAAGATGCTGACATTGCTGTAATGGCCGACAACGCGCCGGATGTGGCGCCAGGTGCCGGCGCGCTGCAGATCCTGAAAGCGCGCCTTTTCCGCCGCTTTCAGCGTCTCGAACCGCTCCGCATCGAAGCCGGCCGGCACGTTGACGTCCATTTCAACCTTGAACAGCATGGGTCGGCGGATCCTTTCAGGCGGCGGGAATGCTGATGGTGGCGTGCACCGCATCGCGCCGCAGGAACGCGACGCGATCCTCATCCAGCGCGATGCCGAGGCCCGGCCCATCGGGCACCCCCAGCGAGAAGTCCGCATAGTCGAGCGGTTCGCTGAGAATTTCCTCGGTCAGCAGCAGCGGCCCGAACAGTTCGGTGCCGAACGCCAGCGCGGGGAAGGTTGCGAAGACATGCGCCGATGCGATCGTGCCGATGCCCGCTTCCAGCATGGTGCCGCCATAAAGCGCGACGCCGGCGGCATCGGCGATCGCCTGCACCTGCCGCGCCGCCAGCAGTCCGCCCGATTGCTCGATCTTCACCGCGAAGACATGCGCGGCCGCATCGACCGCATAGTCATAGGCCGAGGCCGGGCCGGTCAGTGCCTCGTCCGCCATCACCGGGATGCGCGACGAGGCGGAAAGGCGCGCCATGCCGGCGCGGTTGGTGCGCGAGATCGGCTGCTCGACCAGATCGCAGCCGGCATCGGCCAGCATGGCGATGCCGCGCGCGGCGGTCGGCTCGTCCCAGGCCATGTTGACATCGACCCGCACCGAGGCGCGCTGGCCCAGCGCCTGCTTGATCGCGGCGACATGGGCGACGTCGTCTTCCAGCGCGCGCTTGCCGATCTTGAGCTTGAACACATTGTGCCGGCGCACGGCGATCATCCGCTCGGCTTCCTCGATATCGCGCGCGGTTTCGCCGCTGGCCAGCGTCCACAGCACCGGCAGCCGATCGCGCAGCCGCCCGCCCAGCAGTTCGCTGACCGGCACGCCCAGGCGCTGGCCCTGCGCATCAAGCAACGCCGTTTCCACCGCGCACTTGGCGAAGTGATTGCCGACGATGTGGCGCGCCAGCCGCGCCATCGCTGCGGCGGGGCGCGTGGCGTCGCAGGCGGCGATGATCGGGGCGAAATAGGTATCGATCGCCAGCTTGATGCCTTCGGGGCTTTCGGGGCCATAGCCCAGTCCGCCGATCGTCGTCGCTTCGCCGAGGCCGATCACGCCGTCGGCGCAATATATACGCACGAGGCATACAACTTGCGCGCGCATCGTCGCCATCGCCAGGACATGGGGCCGGATCGTCGGCACATCCAGGAGAACGGCTTCGATCCTGTCAATTCCGATCATCACCCCTCCTCACGTTGTGCGAGAGGGATAGCCGCCCGGCGGCGCGAAGGGAAAGATCAACTGGGTTGGCTGCTATACCCGGCAGGTATGATGTGAGCGCAACAGAAACGCACCTAGACCCGGTAGAGACCGTCCAGACGCTCGCCATAACGCTCCTTGAGCTTGTGGCGGCGGATCTTGAGGCTGGGAGTCATTTCCTCGTTCGCGATGGCGAAGGCTTCGTCGGCAAAAGTGAACTGGCGGACTTTCTCTATCACCGAGAGATCGCGGTTCACGCGGTCCACCGCCGCGCGCACCGCGCTGCGGAACGCGGGCAGGGCCTGCAGCGCCACAAGATCGAAAGCCTCGCCCTCGGCGCGGGCCCATTCGAGCGCCCATTCGGCGTCGGGCACGATCAGCCCGACCAGGTAGGGCCGCTTGTCGCCCGTGACCATCGCCTGCGCGATCTCGGGCTGGAGCGTGAGCATGCCTTCCACTTTCTGCGGCGAGACGTTGTCACCCTTGTCGTTGACGATCATGTCCTTCTTGCGATCGGTGATGACGATGCGGCCGCGCGGATCGATGTGGCCGATATCGCCGGTGTGCAGCCAGCCGTCCTGCAGCGCGCGGGCGGTTTCGGCATCGTTGCGCCAGTAGCCGTGCATGACCAGTTCGCCGCGCACCAGGATTTCGCCATCTTCGGCGATGCGCAGTTCCACCCCGTCCATCGGCGGGCCGACGGTATCCATCTTCAACCCGGCGCGCGGACGGTTGCAACTGATCACCGGCGCCGCTTCGGTCTGGCCATAGCCTTGCAGCAGGACCAGCCCCATCGCATCGAAGAACACGCCGATTTCGGGATTGAGCGGCGCCCCGCCCGAGACCAGCGCCTTCATCCGCCCGCCGAAGCGCTGGCGGATCTTCGGGCGCAGCGTGCGTTCCAGGATCAGGTCCATCGGCGCGTCGATCAGGCGGCGGGCGCCCCGGGCCTTGCGATCGCCAATGGCCAGCGCGCGGTCCATCAGGTAGCCGGCCAGCTTGCCCTGCTTGCCGACCTGCTTGATGATCCGGGCGCGCAGCACTTCGAACAGGCGCGGCACCACGATCATGATCGTCGGGCCGACTTCCTCGATGTTGGAGGCCAGCTTTTCCAGCCCTTCCGAATACCAGATCTGCGCGCCCATGCCGATCGGCAGGAACTGGCCGCCGGTGTGTTCATAGGCATGGCTGAGCGGCAGGAACGACAGGAACACTTCATCGTCCCAGCCGAAATCCTCGCACAGGATGCGCGCCGCGCCATCGACGTTGCGCAGGATCGCGCCGTGGTGCTGGCACACCCCGCGCGGCGCGCCGCCGGTGCCGCTGGTGTAGATGATGCAGGCCAGATCGCCGCGCCCGATGCCGGCGATGCGCGCGTCCACCGCCGCGCGCGCCGCCGCCGCATCGCCCGCCAGCAGATCGTCCCAATCGTGGAACGCGACCGTGCTGGCCTGCGCGCGGCGCAAGGGTTCGATGCCGATCACGTGCCGCGCACAATCGGATCGCAGCACCGCGGGCAGCAGCGGCTTGGCCAGCCTGGCATCCGACACGATCACCGCGCTGGCCCCCGAATTTTCCAGCACGTGCAAGTGATCGCGTTCGGTGTTGGTGGTATAGGCCGGCACGGTGACGCAGCCCGCCGCCATGATCGCCAGATCGGCCAGGCACCATTCGGGCCGGTTTTCGGACACGAGCAGCACGCGTTCGCCATCGCCCAGCCCCAGCGCGCGCAGCGATTGCGCGATCAGGCAGACGCGCCGCGCCGCTTCGGTCCAGCTCAGCGATTGCCACGCGCCATCGCGCCTGGCCCAGAGCATCGGCTTGTCGCCCAGTTCATCGGCGCGCGACAGAAACAGCGCGACGAGATTGCTGCTGGCATCGAAATCGGAAAGCTGCACCGGAATCCGCCTCTCACCGCATCATTCGCCTTGCGGTCTAGAGCAAGATCGCCGCGAAGAGAATCATTCATTCGGAAACGGCGCGGCCCTCGCTGCGCGGATCGGCGGCGCCCGCCAGCGTGCCTGTTCGAGCCGCACCGGGCACCACTTCGATGGCATTGGCCTTCAACGGCATGTCGCGCGCGGAGACTTCGGCATGGCCCAGCGCGCGCAGCGCCGGGATCATCGCTTCGAGCGCGCTGCCCTGTTCCACGAAGACCGCCTGCCCGCCCGGCGCGAACAGCACCGGCAGGCCCAGCGCCTGCTGCGCGGTCAGCCGCCAGTCGATCACGCCGATCACCGCGCGCAGCACTTGCGCCGGGATCGTTGCCCCGCCGGCCGCGCCCACGGCCAGCCGCAGGCGCCCGTCCGGGGCATAGACCAGCGTCGGGCTCATCGAACTGCGCGGCCGCTTGCCGCCTTCGACGCGATTGGCGATGGGCTTGCCATCGCATTCGGGGACAAGGCTGAAATCGGTCAGTTCGTTGTTGAGGTAATAGCCGTTGACCATCAGCCCCGAACCGAACGCGCTTTCCACCGTGGACGTCAGCGACACCGCCTGCCCCGTCCGGTCGATGGCCACGAAGTGCGAGGTGGAGGGAATATCGGGCGTGACCGTATCGGCCTGCGCCAGCGGCGGCGCGCCGGGCGGCGTGCCGGGCAGCGCGCGATCGATGGTGCGGGCGGGATCGATCAGCCGCGAACGCTCTGCCAGATAGCCGCGCGCGACCAGCCCGGCCACCGGCACGCTGACGAAATCGCTATCCGCCAGATAGCGTTCGCGATCGGCATAGGCGAGCCGCTCGGCCTCGGCGATGAGGTGCCAGGCCGTGGGGGAATCCTGGCCCAGCGCCGCCAGATCGAACCGTTCGAGCAGGCCCAGCGCGCCCAGCACCGTGGTGGCCCCCGAAGACGGCGGACCCATGCCGCACACCCGCCAGGCGCGGTAGGTGGCGCAGACCGGCGGACGCGGCTTGGCGCGGTAGGCGGCGATATCGGCCACGGTCATCGGCGCGGGATTGCGCGGGGCGGTGCTGACCGCCTGCGCGATCTGCGCGGCATTGGTGCCGGCATAGAACGCCTCCGGCCCTTCCGCCGCCAGCCGTTCCAGGAATGCCGCCAGCGCCGGATTGCGGATCACCGTGCCCACCGGCAGCGGCTGATCGCCATCGCGGCCGTAATAGAGCGCGCGGCCCGCATCGGTCAGCGCGGCGGTGCCCTTGGCGCGCGCCAGGGCCTGGTAAAGGCGCGGCGTCACCGCGAAGCCATCGCGCGCCAGCCGGATCGCGGGGGCGAACAGATCCTTCCACGCCAGCTTGCCATGGCGGCCATGCGCGGCCGCCATCAGCCGCACGTTGCCCGGCACGCCAACGCTGAGGCCGCCGGGGATCGCTTCGGGCACGGTCAGCGTGCGGCCATCCGGCTGGAACCAGAGCGGGGTCGCGGCGGCGGGCGCCGTCTCGCGCCCGTCGATCGTTTCGAGCGCGCCCTGGCCATCATCGACCACCAGGAAACCGCCGCCGCCGATGCCCGAGCTTTGCGGTTCCACCACGGTCAGCGCCAGCAGCGTGGCCATGGCCGCATCGGTGGCGCTGCCGCCGGCGCGCAGCATGTCCGCCCCCGCCTCGGCCGCGCGCGGATCGGCGGCGCTGACCATGCCTTTCGCATAGACCGGACCCACCTTGGACGAGCCAACCGTAGAGGGCCCCGCCGTGGACGAGCCAACTTGCGGGCCGACCTGCGGCGCGGTGGCGCAGCCGGCCAGGAACAGCGGGGCAAGCAGCGGCGCGACCAGCGCGAACAGCCGGTGGCGGGCAGTGGGGGGAAAACGCATTGCCGCGATGCTATGCGCTTCCCACCGCCTCGGCAATGCTGGCAAAGCCATCGCGGCGCATAAGGGCTTCCAGCCCGCGCGTGATGGCGCGCACCAGCCCCGGCCCTTCATAGACCATGGCGCTGTAAAGCTGCACCAGGCTGGCCCCGGCGCGGATGCGCGCCCAGGCATCCTCGGCGCTGGCCACGCCGCCCACGCCGATCAGCGGAATCGCACCGCCGGTGGCCTTGCGGAAATCGCACAGCCGCTCATGCGCCAGATCGCGCAGCGGCGCGCCCGACAGGCCACCCGCTTCGCCCGCGTGGATCGAACGCAGCGGCGGGCGCGAGATCGTGGTGTTGGTCACGATCAGCGCGCCCAGCCGCTTGTCGATGGCGATGCGGCTGATCGCATCGATATCGGCGGGCTGGAGATCGGGCGCGACTTTCAGGAACACCGGCGGTGCATCGCTTGCCGCGCCGCGCGCATCGATCACCGCGTCGAGCAGCGCGGCCAGCGCCGATTCGTCCTGCAACGCGCGCAGGCCCGGCGTGTTCGGGCTGCTGACGTTGACGGCAAGATAGGACGCCAGCGGCGCCATCAGCCGGGTCATCATCACATAGTCGGCCACGCGATCGGCCGAATCCTTGTTGGCGCCGAAGTTCACCCCGATCACGCCGGGGCGATCGCGCCGCGCGCGCAGCCGCTCCACCCCCTTGGCCGCGCCGCCGTTGTTGAAGCCCAGCCGGTTGATGATCGCGCGGTCTTCCTCCAGCCGGAACAGGCGGGGGCGCGGATTGCCGGCCTGCGGCAGCGGCGTCATCGAGCCGACCTCGACAAAGCCGAAGCCCAGCCCCAGCACGGCATCGGGCACTTCGGCGTTCTTGTCGAACCCCGCGGCCATGCCCACCGGGTTGGGAAAGGCGATGCCCGCCACTTCGGTGGCCAGCGGGCCGCCGGGCGCGACACCGGCGCGGCGCGGCATGAACCTGAGCGCCGCGAGCGCGATGCCGTGCGCCCGCTCCGCATCGAGCCGGAACAGCGCCGGGCGTATCAGCGAATAGATCATATGCGGCGCATAGACGGTCTTGCCCGCGCTGCTCAATCCCCGCCGCGCGGTCATGCGCCGACTTTATTGCCATGGCCGAAAGGCCGCGCCCGGCGCCAACCGATGCAAAATTTGCAACATGCATTTGTTGGCAACTGTCGCATTCCTACAATTTTCTGCGCCTGCGAATGGACTAAGGCGCCAGCGCGACCCGAAGGGCCCGGCGCGAAAGCGGCAGGCCCCTCACTTAGGGGCGGCTCTCCGCACTGCCGGGGAGCCGCCTTTTTTCTGCACGATCGGGCGATAGCCGATGCGCAGGCGGTTGAATTGCGGCCTTGCCGCGCCTACGTGAAACCGGAACGAATCAATCCGATTTGCCCGATCGCTGGGATCGGGCGATGGATGGGGACACCCCGATGCGCTTGTCGAGCATGGCCGATTACGCCGTCGTCACGATGGCCGCTGCAGCGCGGCATTGCGGCGGCGTGCGCGTTTCCGCCGGGCAACTGGCAGAGGAAACCGGGCTACCCGTGCCCACCGTGCAGAAGCTGGTCAGCCGGCTGACCGGGGCCGGGCTGCTGCGATCGTCGCGCGGGGTCGGCGGCGGGCTGCGGCTGGCGCGCCCGGCCGCGGCGATCACGCTGGCCGACATCGTGGAAGCCGTGGAAGGGCCGATCGCGCTGACATCGTGCACCGAACATGGCCGCAACGATTGCACGCTGGAAGACGCCTGCCAGGTGCGCGCGCACTGGCCGATCGTGAACGAGGCGCTGCGCGGCGCGCTGGCGCAAGTGCCGCTGACCCGGCTGGCCGGGGCCGCGCTGTGATGATCCCTTCCCCTCTTTTTTGTGCCGAGTGCCCTGCATGACCGAAGAATCCACCATCCCGCACGAAATGGAAAAGGATCAGGCGGCCCGCGACGCAGCGGCGCGCGCCGCCGATTACGAGCATGGCTGGTCGGCCGACATCGAGCAGGAATTCGCGCCCAAGGGCCTGTCCGAAGATACCGTGCGCTTCATTTCGGCCAAGAAGAACGAGCCGGAATGGATGCTCGACTGGCGGCTGAAGGCCTATCGCCACTGGCTGACGATGACCCCGCCCGACTGGGCCAAGCTCAACGTGCCGCCGATCGACTACCAGGACGCCTATTACTACGCCGCGCCCAAGGCGAAGAAGGAACTGGCCAGCCTCGACGAAGTCGATCCCGAAATCCTGCGCATCTACGAAAAGCTGGGCATCCCGCTGGAAGAGCAGAAGATGCTGGCCGGCGTGGAAGGCGCGCGCAAGGTCGCGGTGGATGCGGTGTTCGATTCGGTCTCGGTCGCCACCACGTTCCGCAAGGAACTGGAATCCGCCGGCGTGATCTTCCGTTCGATCAGCGAGGCGATCCGCGAATACCCCGACATGGTGCGCAAGTGGCTGGGCCGCGTCGTGCCGATGCGCGACAACTATTTCGCCACGCTCAACTGCGCGGTCTTTTCCGACGGCACTTTCGTCTACATCCCCGAAGGGGTGCGCTGCCCGATGGAGCTGTCCACCTATTTCCGCATCAACGCGGAAAACACCGGCCAGTTCGAACGCACGCTGATCGTGGCCGACAAGGGCAGCTACGTGTCCTACCTCGAAGGCTGCACCGCGCCGCAGCGCGATGAAAACCAGCTCCACGCCGCCGTGGTCGAACTCGTCGCGCTCGACGATGCCGAGATCAAGTATTCCACCGTGCAGAACTGGTATCCCGGCGATGCGCAGGGCACGGGCGGCATCTACAACTTCGTGACCAAGCGCGCGCTGTGCCAGGGCGCGCGCAGCAAGGTAAGCTGGACCCAGGTCGAAACCGGCAGCGCGATCACCTGGAAATACCCGTCCTGCGTGCTGAACGGCGAGGATTCGGTCGGCGAATTCTATTCGGTGGCCGTCACCAACAACCACCAGCAGGCCGATACCGGCACCAAGATGATCCACAACGGCGCGCGCAGCCGATCGACCATCGTGTCCAAGGGCATCAGCGCCGGCAAATCGAACAACACCTATCGCGGCCTCGTGCGCGTGGCCGCCAATGCCGAGGGCGTGCGCAATTTCACCCAGTGCGATTCGCTGCTGCTGGGCGGAGACTGCGGCGCGCACACCGTGCCCTATATCGAAGTGCGCAATCCCAGCGCGCAGATCGAACACGAAGCGACGACCAGCAAGATCAGCGACGACCAGTTGTTCTATGCGATGCAGCGCGGGCTGGGCCAGGAAGAAGCGGTGACGCTGATCGTCAACGGCTTCGCGCGCGAGGTCTTGCAGCAATTGCCCATGGAATTCGCGGTCGAGGCGCAGAAGCTGCTCGGCATCAGCCTGGAAGGATCGGTAGGATGAGGAAAACACTGTCGGTCCGCCCGGAGGAAGACGACGCGGCGCAGCCCGCCAGCCCGCCGCGCAAGGGCAAGGTCTGGGCCGTGGCCGAATCCCGGCTCGATACGCTGCACGAAACCGCGCGCGAGCGGCGGCGCAATCCCACGCCCGCGCAAACCGCGCTGGCCGATGCGCTGACTCGCGCGCAACTGGGCAAGCACCGCTTTCGCCAGAACGTGGTGATCGGTTCGGTGATCGTCGATTTCGCCAGCCAGCCGCTGCGCGTGGTGGTGCAGATCGATGACGAGGCCAGGGGCGATCCCGCGATCGACCGCCGGCGCGACAAGGCGCTGGAAGCGATCGGCCAGCTTGTGCTGCGCTACCCGGCCGCCGACGTGCTGGCCGATGCCGATGCCGTCGCCGCCACGATCTTCGCGCAGATGAAGATCCGCTGGCAGACCCAGCGCGCCCGCCCCCGGTCAAGCACCGGCGCCAACGCGCGGCGCACCCAGACCGACCGCCGGGGCTACTAGAGATGACCATGCTGACTATCGAGAACCTGTCCGCCACGATCGCCGACAAGCCGATCCTCAAGGGCCTGTCGCTGACCATCAACGCGGGCGAGATCCACGCGATCATGGGGCCGAACGGCGCCGGAAAATCGACGCTGGGCTATACGCTGGGCGGCCGGCCCGGCTATGACGTGACCGGCGGCTCGGTATCGTTCGACGGGCACGATCTGCTCGCGCTCGAACCGCACGAACGCGCCGCCGCCGGGCTGTTCCTGGGCTTCCAGTACCCGGTGGAGATCCCCGGCGTGTCCTTCGTGCAGTTCCTGCGCGAAGCCGCCAACGCCCAGCGCAAGGCGCGCGGGCAGGAACCGCTTTCGGGGGGCGAATTCCTCAAGCTCGCGCGCGAGAAGGCGGCGCTGCTGCGGCTCGATATGGACATGCTCAAGCGGCCGGTGAACGTCGGCTTTTCGGGCGGCGAAAAGAAACGCGCCGAAATGGTGCAGATGGGCATCCTCGATCCCAGGTTCGCCGTGCTCGACGAAACCGATTCGGGCCTCGACATCGATGCGCTGCGCATCTGCGGCGAAGGCATCAACGCGATCATGCGCAAGCCCGACAAGGCGGTGCTGCTGATCACGCACTACCAGCGCCTGCTTGACTATGTGAAGCCCGACTTCGTGCATGTCCTGGCCGGCGGGCGCATCGTGCGCTCGGGCGGGCCGGAACTGGCGCTGGAGCTTGAGGAACAGGGCTACGAGGCCGTGGCGTGAGCATGATCCCCACCCCCGCCCCCTTCCGTCATGCTGAACTTGTTTCAGCATCCATCGCGCCTTCGGGTCCGGCGGTGCGGACGGCGCGATGGACCCTGAAACAAGTTCAGGGTGACGATCACGGCCAAGTCGCACAATGACCGTCGCCGAACTTCCCACCCGCAAGGACGAGGCGTTCCGCTATTCGGATTTCGCCGCGCTGGCCGGGCTGTGGCCGGTCGCGCGCGAAGACATCATCGTGCCCGATGGGCAGAGCACCTGGCTGAGCGTGATCGAAGCCGATGACGGCCCGGTGGCGCGCCATCTGGCGATTACGCTGGAACCGGGCGCCAGCTTCGATTTGCGCATCCTCAACGCGGGCAATGCCTATGGCCGCATCGCGGTGGATGCCCGGCTGGGCGCGGGCGCGCGCTTCACGCTGGGCGCGGCGCAGCTTGGCGGCGGCACGCAGACGCTGGAAATCGTCACCGAAGTCCATCACGCCGAACCCGACGCGGTAAGCCGGCAGGTGATCCGTTCGGTATTGGCCGGGCAGGCCACGGGCACATACCTGGGCAAGGTTGCCGTGGCGCGCGGCGCCAATGGCACCGATGCCGGACAATCGGTGCGCGCCATGCTGCTCGATCCTACCGCGACGGCCAATGCCCGGCCCGAACTGGAAATCTACGCCGATGACGTGAAATGCGCGCACGGCTGCGCGGTGGGCGAACTGGACGCGACCGGACTGTTCTACCTGGAATCGCGCGGGCTGACCCCGCCCGAAGCCAAGCGCCTGATGCTGCAGGCCTTCATCGCCGAGGCTTTTTCCGGCGCGGTGGAGGAGGACCGCCTCCAGGCGCTGGCGCTGGACCGGCTGGAGGGCCTGGTATGCTGACCGGCACGCAGACCCGCCGCGCCGATTTTCCCGGCCTGCTGACTGCCGAAGGCCAGCCGTGGCACTATCTGGATACCGCCGCCACCGCGCAGAAGCCGCAAGCGGTGATCGACGCGACGATGCGCGCGATGGGCGCCGACTATGCCACCGTGCATCGCGGCGTCTATGCGCGCTCGGCCGACATGACGCTGGCCTTCGAAGCGGCGCGGCGCAAGGTGGCCGAATTCATCGGCGGCGCCGAAAACGAAGTGGTCTTCACTCGCGGCGCGACCGAGGCGATCAACCTTGTTGCGCATAGCTGGGGCGGATCGCAGCTTCGCGCCGGCGATCGCATCCTGCTGTCCACGCTGGAACACCACGCCAATATCGTGCCGTGGCAGATGCTGCGCGAGCGCGTGGGCATCGAGATCGACGTCTGCCCGCTGACGGCGGACGGGTGCATCGATCTGGACGCGGCCGAACGCATGCTGACCCCCCGGCACAAGCTGGTGGCGCTGGCGCATGTCTCGAACGTGCTCGGCTCGGTGCTCCACGTGGAACACGCGGCCGCGCTGGCCCATGCGGTGGGGGCCAGGCTGCTCGTCGATGGCTGCCAGGCCGTGCCGCGCCTGCCGGTGGATGTCGCCGCGATGGGCGCGGATTTCTATGTCTTTTCAGCGCATAAGCTTTACGGGCCAACGGGTGTCGGCGCGCTGTGGGCGCGCGGCGAGATCCTGGCGGCGATGCCGCCCTGGCACGGCGGCGGCGCGATGATCGATCGCGTGACCTTCGAACGCACGACTTATGCCCCGCCGCCCGCGCGCTTCGAGGCAGGCACCCCCGCCATCGCCGAAGTGATCGGGCTGGCCGCGGCGATCGATTATGTCCAGGCCATCGGGCTGGACGCGATCGGCGCGCACGAAAGGGCGCTGGCCACGCAGACGCGCGACGAACTGCGCCGGCTGAACGCGGTGACGCTGTTCGGGCCGGACGAAAGCGCCGGCATCGTCAGTTTCGCGCTGAACGGGGTGCATCCGCACGACCTTGGCACCATATTGGACGAAGAAGGCGTGGCGATCCGCGCCGGGCATCACTGCGCGCAGCCGCTGATGGACCACCTTGGCGTGGCGGCGACGGCGCGGGCCAGTTTCGGAATTTACAGCGACGAAAGCGATATTGCCGCGCTGCTGCGCGGAATCGAACGGACCAGGAGGATTTTCGGCTGATGAGCACCGATGCCGGCGGGGAAGAACGCAAGTTCGCGATCGAGGAGGTCGAAAGCGTCGAGGCGCCGCGCCGCGCGCGCGTCGACGATATCGAACCGCCCGCGGAAAGCGCGGCCGCGAAGCTGGAGCGCAAACGCGACTATCTGGAAGGCTTCCTTGCGGAAACGCCGGCCGATGTGGCGCCGGGCGCGCCGGGCGGATCGATCTACGAAGGCGTGATCACCGCGCTGAAGGAAATCTACGATCCGGAAATCCCGGTGAACATCTACGAACTGGGCCTGATCTATGGCGTGGAGGTGTCGGACGATGGCGGCGTCGCCATCGCCATGACGCTGACCACGCCGCATTGCCCGGTGGCCGAATCGATGCCCGGCGAAGTGGAACTGCGCGTCGGCGCGGTGCCGGGCGTGCGCGATTGCGAAGTCAATCTGGTCTGGGACCCGCCGTGGGACATGGGCAAGATGAGCGACGAGGCCAAGCTCGAACTGGGGATGCTGTGATGACCAACGAAACCGGGCTGCGCCCCGCGATCCGCCAGCGCCCCGCCGCCGTCAAGCTGACGCCATCGGCCGAAGCGCGCGTGGCGAAGCTGATGGCCGAAGCGCCCGAAGGCGCGATCGGCGTGAAACTGTCCACCCCGCGCCGGGGCTGCTCGGGGCTGGCCTATTCGGTCGATTACGTCACCGAAGCCAGCACCTTCGACGAACGCATCGAAACGCCGGGCGGGCTGTTCTTCATCGACCGGGCCAGCGTGCTCTACCTGATCGGCAGCGTGATGGACTGGCAGGAAGACGATTTCACCGCCGGCTTCACCTTCGCCAATCCCAACGCCAAGGGCAGTTGCGGCTGCGGGGAAAGCTTTACCGTTTAGCGGCCCGCGTTCCGACCCGCCGCTTCATCCGTGCGTGTAGAGCAGAGGCGAGACACCGTGCGCCACGTGTTTCGACTACGGTGGAATCGCTTGCAAGAGAGGGGCGTTGCCCGCCCCCTGTTTGCCATGCGGAGCGAATGGGCCTCGGCGAAGTCATTGAAAAGTGGTGCACCCGACAGGATTCGAACCTGTGGCCTCTGCCTTCGGAGGGCGAGGGCGATTAGTTTTCCGCAGTTTCCCGTTGTTCTACCCTGTGCCATAGAATGGCGGAATTACGCCATTCTATGGCTACTACGTTGCACAGCGTTTCCTACTTCGTTACGCTTGGTGCTGGCATGGGGCTGGCACAGAAGTGGTGATGGCAGGCGGTAGAACTTCGGAAAAGCTGACCAAGCGGGCGGTGGATGCGGCCCAGCCTCAAGCGAAGCGCTATTGGCTGAGGGACGGCGAATTGCGCGGCTTTGCCGTGCGAGTGCTGCCCAGCGGCGTCAAAACCTATGTTGCCGTCTATCGCGCCGGTACAGGTCGTGGCGCCCCGCAGCGGGAATACACCATAGGCCAGCATGGCGAGGTAACGCTCGACCAGGCGCGCGAGGAAGCGCGGCGGGTTCTTGGCGCGGCTCGGCTCGGCGGTGATCCGCAAGGCGAGCGGGTGGGGAAACGCTCCGAATTAACGGTGGCTCAGCTTTGCGACCTGTATCTTACCGAAGGCGTGGCCACGAAGAAGGCCAGCACACTCGCCACCGATCGAGGGCGGATCACGACCCACATCAAGCCGCTCCTGGGCAAGAAGCATATCTCCAGCGTCACAAGCGGTGACGTTGAGCGCTTCATGCGCGACGTTGCCCAGGGCAAGACGGCGACGGAGCCGACGAAAGTCCGACCTGGCGTAATTTCGCATGTACGTGGCGGCAAAGGCACTGCCTCCCGGACAGTGGGCCTGCTGGGCGGGATATTCAGCTTTGCGGTTCGCCATAAGCTGCGGCCGGACAATCCCGTGCGTGGCGTCACGCGCTACAAGGATGGGCGATCAGAGCGCTTTCTTTCCGCGAAAGAACTGGCTCGGCTGGGCGAGGCGATTACGAAAGCGGCGGCAGACGGGAGCAACACCAAGGGCCTTGCCGTCATACGCCTGTTGACGACTACTGGCGCACGAAAGAGCGAGATCGAGGGGTTGCGCTGGGACGAAATCGACTTTGAGCAATCCGCGCTACGGCTGCGTGATAGCAAGACGGGTGCAAAGGTGATCGCGATCGGGGCGCCCGCCCTCAGTCTGCTTGCCGAACTGGCAGCCGAAACCAGGAGCCGGCAAGTCAAAGCGGAGGTCGAGGCAAATGCCGCAGGCCAACCGAACCCGGTTCCATCTCCATGGGTTTTTCCGGCGGGCCGGGGCTCCGCCGGGCATTGGGTTGGAACGGCAAAGGTCTGGACAGCAATCCGTGCAAAGGCGGACCTCGCCGATGTCCGGTTGCACGACCTGCGCCATACTTACGCCAGCCTTGCGGTGGGGGCGTCGGGTGGCGGGCAATCGCTTGCTGTCATTGGCAAGCTGCTTGGTCACGCCGACGTGCGCACCACGGCGCGCTATGCGCACCTCGCCGATGATCCGGTGAGGCAGGCGGCGAACCGCATCGCGGAGGCGGCGGCGGCAGGGCTGGCGGGGACGTCTGCCAAGGTCGTTGATATTCGAAAGGGCCGGCGCGCCCGGAGGCGATGACGTGCGGGGGCGGTGGGCGGTTGGGGAGCCACACGCGCGCGCCAGTCAGCGGCGGCGAGGCCGGCAAGAGGGGGGGGGGTGAAAAATTCAGGGCGGAATCAATGTTCGACCACTGGCCCTCTCATTCAGAGATTTTTTCTTCGGGCGGCGAATTTTGAGCAGGACGGGCCGATGGTACGTGATGAGAGGACATCCGGTGGGCAGACCACTTCGCGGCTCGCGCCTGGGCAACGCCGGTTCGCGGGGGCCTTCCCTGCCGGATCCTGTGCCACCTGGGGAGGTGCTTTGATGTCGGCCGATCGGCTGGTTTTCGGGAGGAATTATTTCTCTGCAACAGATGACGTTGCGGTGGCTGCGTTTTATGTCGGGAACATGGGAACAATGGGAACAACAACCTTTCATCAATGGAAAACCGGCGCTTTTCGAGCGGCGCCGCTGTTCCCCGATGCCATCGCTGAAATGGGAACAAGTGGGAACAAGGGAAGTGTGAATTTCCCGCGCGCTTGTGGCCCCCGCCGCCGCCCCTCCGACCGATTGCGCGGGAGCATGGGCGATGAGTGAGGGGCGGCGAGACCCTGAGAAAGTAGGACCTGCATTCATGGCTCGATATGCCCTTGAAGGGGATGAGCCCCTGGAGTGGGTCGGTCGCGCCGCTTGGATGATTGCTGAAAAATTGGGGCGATGCGATCCACACAGCAACGACCCCTTACCGCCGCGTGAAGTTGAAATCGCCATTGCTGATGGTCAGCATTTTGCACTTTTGATGGCTGAAATTTTTGGGGAGGCAGGAGCGAGGGCTTTCACAGCAGGCAAGCCTTTCAGGCCTGAGTTGCCCTTTGTCGCGGACTTGAAAAGGCGGCCCGGCAAGCCAGTAGACCGATGGGCGCGTGCGCGGTTGGGACGGAAATTCGCTGCTATAGTTGAGCGACTCGTCGCAGACGGAGTGAAGCAAGAATCCGTCTTGGAGCAGCTCTCAAATCCGGATGATCACTCACTAGTCTCGGGCAGCGACCGGCTTTCACGTTCTGAAATCATGAAGTGGCTCAAGAGCCGACGCCGGTGGTTGCGTTAGCGTCCGAGAAATGCGGCCGGCAGTCTTCGCTATTCCTAGGATTACTGAGACTCGGTTATTGATGCGTGCGGCCTAGATAGCGCCATATGTGACGCCCTCTAACACTAAGAGGGTAGTCCAATGACAGACCATTCTAGGTTGCTCAAAACCTCAGAGGCAGCGGATTGCCTCGGTGTGAGCGAAAGCCTCCTACATAAACTTCGCTTAACCGGCGGCGGACCCGTGTTCGTTCGCCTGGCCGGGCGGGCAATCCGCTACCGCAAGGCCGATCTCGACGCATGGGTACAGGCGTCCGTCATGGCGTCTACCGCACAGTATCCGGATAGCGACGGGCGTGCGCGGTGAGCGGCAACAGCTCGAACGGGCGGGAGCCCGCCAGGCTGCGCCTGGTCGATTTCGGCGCGATCAACCGGGCCGCGTTGCGCAATGCCGACGCGGTCGTGCGGGGGCTGCTTCCGGAAGGCAGGAAGGAAAGGCACGAGTGGGTCGCACGCAATCCGTTGCGTCCGGACAAGCGGCTGGGCAGCTTCAAGATCAACCTTTCAACTGGACGGTGGGCTGACTTCGCGACGGGTGATGCCGGCGGAGACCTGGTTTCCCTGGCCGCCTTTGTGGCGGGTATCCCACAGCGTGAAGCGGCCATTCGGTTGGCGGAAAGCATGGGGGTATCCCCATGGGCATGATCTACGTCTGCGGCCGCCATGTGCGCGCCGGGCGCAAGCTGATTGGCTGGACTGTGGCACAGCTGGCGCGGGAAGCCCAAGTGCCGCCTGCGCTGATCGTCTCTCTGGAAGATGATCGGCTTGAGCCGACAGGGATCGTCGATCGCGTAGCCCGGACACTCATGCGGGCCGGGGTTCGCTTTCTCGTGCTCGACGAATGCGGCATGTCGGGCGTCTGGCTTAACGGTCCGATCGCTTCCGCGCAGCACTTCAGACGCCGAGCGGCAGGGGCGCAGGACAGTCGCAGTTCCAGGCGGGCGATCCGCAAAGGTATCGAACAACGCCGCCTGATCGGCACGGCTTGCGGTCTGCTGAAATGGAACAGGCGAACACTCGCGCGTAGAGCCGGTGTGGCGGCTGCTGATTTGCGGCGATCGTTCCAGCTCGATGGGCCGCTGCCATCGGTACTCACGCAAGCTTTGTTTGGCGCGCTCCGCGCAGCGGGGGTGAGATTTCAGCCTGCTGACTTTGGCTGCGGGCCGGGTGCCGCGCTGGTCGGTGGCGCCGCCTGGGCCGGGCATGGGACGCTTGTTTTCGTTCGGCACCAGCCACGGGCATGGGAATGACCGGGAAGCGGGATCCTTTCGCGGAGGTAAGCCGCGCCATAGCCCAGGGAGGCCGGCCCGAAGACGAGGCTGGGACTGAAGCACAACGGCCTCCCGCCGATCGAGGCGTGGTGGGCGAATGGGTGTCCCCGGTTCCCGAAGCCGCGCCCAGCTTGCCGCCATCGCATCGTGCCCATGGAAAGCCCTCGGTCGGCTGGCGATATCACGATGGTGACGGCCGGCTCATTCAATGGGTTTGTCGTTTCGATAAGAGTGACGGTGGCAAGGAAGTCTTGCCGCTGACCCTTTGGCGCGAAGGTGTCCGGATGGCGTGGCGATGGAAGGCCGCGCCGGTGCCTCGCCCGCTATATGGCCTCGATCGCCTGGCGGCGCAGTCGGCAGCTACCGTCCTGATTGTCGAGGGTGAAAAGGCGGCCGATGCGGCGGCCAGACTGTTTCCCGACTTTGCCGCGATAACCTGGTCCGGCGGCAGCAAGGCGGCCGGCAAGGCGGATTAGGATCATGGGGCCCGATACCATGGAAGGGCTCTGAGGGTAAGGCAGGGCTTTTCTGTTGCAGTGTTGTGGGGTCTGTGACGATGGGAGGGCGCGCTCAGGCCACCTGGAAGGATGGCGGTCAAGGTCAGCAGAGGCAGGTGCCATTCCTTGGGTTTTCAGGCCGGAAGGGGCTCCGCCTGGCACAGGGGGAACGGCAAAGGTCTAGGCAGCGGTCCACGCGAAAGCAGACCTCGTCGATATCTGGTCGCACGACCTACGGCAGCATTGCAGTGCGCCCGGCGAGGCATGGACGCGGATCGGCGGCGCTTCCAAAGGTGAGCCGTGACGAAGCGCTCCGAATTGACCGGAGCTCCAATTTTGCGACCTGAAAGAAGCGCTGCCAGAGGTTGTTTGGTATTAGCCTGTGGATAAGCCGACGGACTGACTTTCTGCAGATTGCCAAAGCACAGGCGGCGTGAATTGAAAGATTGTTTCAGGAGGGCGGACGACTCGATTCCAAATGGAATCCGCCGAGTCCGAAAAGACCTTCCTTGTCAAGATATAAAGCGTGACACGACTCGGAGGCGCGTGTTAGCGTTTCGCTGACTGCTACCACGGAGAGCGAGCGCGGCATGTCAATGCACCAAACGTCTGAGACGGAACGCAATTTTACCGCTTTCCAGGCCATGCTGCCTAAGCTGCTTGAAAAATTTAAAGGGCAGTACGCATTGATGCATGGTGAAAAAGTTGCCGATTACTTTGACAATCCCGCCGATGCTGTCGTTGAAGGTCTCAAGCGCTTTGGGCAGGGAGCATACTCAGTCCAAGAAGTGACTGAAGCTGTCGAAAGCTTGGGATTCTATTCGTATGCTGGTGGCTCGGTGCAAGCTTGAACGTCGACAGGCAATCATTGAGATCGGCATACAGCCATTCCCCGTTCCGGTTGCAGGCGTCAGCGCGCAGGATAACCCCGCTCAATTTCCAATACAGAGCTATCGAGCGCTGATAGATACCGGCGCGCAGCGCACATGCCTGTCCAACCGGACAATCGCGCACCAAGGTTTGCAAAGGCACGGGCACAAGTTCATCCGGAACGTCCATAGTGAAGCGACGCACAGCACCTACATGGCCCAAGTAGGTATTTGGGGGGTTGATCCAGCGAGCGCTCCTTATGAGCCTACACGCTCCTATTTCGCTATGGGGCGTCCGGTTGAGGTCATCAACATCGCTGACAATGAAAACTTCGACGCCATCCTCGGAATGGACGTACTCGAAAATTTCGCCTTCCGATTTTCGAGTACGGGCGAGTTCTGCCTGGACCTCAAATAGTATTTGTGAGGGGAATATGCTCGTTTGTGATCGGCTACCCAGCCAGATACGCTCCAAGAGATAATCGCAGTGCAGAGGGCACAACCGCCAACCATGCGACCCATCGCTCCTGGGCGACTGCTCCACTGGTTGTAGGTGCTGTAGCCGAATACCGGCAGGGCCGCCGCAAGGCCAACAACCATAATCCAGTCCGGCAACTTCATCCGCAATCGCTACCACGAAAAGTCCGACGGCTTAAGCCGAGCTACGGCCAGTCCCAAATCTCATGCTCGCTGCCAAGCGGGTTCCGGCGCTCAAGCGATGTTTTCATTTCGCGTGTGTAAAGTTCATAGCCATCAATGTTCCCGCTCAATCCTCTGCGGGAACACGTTTTGGCAATAGCGGGAACAGGAATAGTCCTAGTTGCTCAATGCGTTGGCGCTTCTGTTCCCTCGTTCCCGCAATTCCCAGCGAAAAAGCAGACGCTGCGCAACACAAAGCGATGGGCGACTCCAGCCGGAAGAATCGACGGCCTTCCGTTGTCCGCTATTTGCAGTGCCTCGGTGCTGGCATGGGGCTGGCACGTGAAAAACTCTGTCAACGCGGGATGGTCGTAAGTAATTGAAAATACTGGTGCACCCGACAGGATTCGAACCTGTGGCCTCTGCCTTCGGAGGGCAGCGCTCTATCCAGCTGAGCTACGGGTGCAAGCGAGGCGCGGTTAGCAGAGGCTGCGGGGACTTGCCAGCGCTATGTGAGGGGTGGGGGCAATGGATCTTTCGGCCGGGCGCGCCGATCGTGCTGGAGGATTCAGCATTTGAAAACCAGCGGGCGCTAGCATCCCCGGTCATGGACGCGACTCCGATCAGACAGGATGCAGGCACGCTCGAATTGTCGGCCGCTGCGGCGCTGGCCGGTTCGGGTGCGCCGGCCAGCGCAGCGAGCCCCCCCGCATCGCTGGCGGCCCGGTGGGACGCGCTGCACGACGCGGCGGCGATCCTGGCGCAACTGGCCGGGACCGGCGCCGTTTCCCTATCGCTGCCGCAGCAGGATGGCGCGCCCGACTTTGCCGGGGCGATGGTCGCGGCCGGCGGCTGGCGTCAGATGCTGGCCGAGCAGGGCGTCGACGATCTTGCGGCGATCCTGGAGGCGGGGCTGGTCGCGCTGCTGCAGGTCCATGCGCGCGGCGCCGATCCCGCGCCCGCCGCGCAGGCCTTGTGGCAGGAATTCCTGGCCGCGCGACAGGCCTTGCTCGTGTTGTTGCCCCCGGGTTCTTCAGGCCTAAAGGTTTCTCAGGCTTGAAGGTTCCGCATATGTTCCTAGAAGGGGGCATGGCGGCAAACGATTCGACAGATTCGGCTTCGACAGATGCGATAATGGCCGGCGCCGCGGCGGCGGAGCGGCGGGCGCAGGCGGTGGTACGCGGCATTTCCCGGCTGTTCGCGCGCAACGACATCTGGTGCCTGCCCGAAATGCCGCTGCGCTGCGGGCGCCGCGCGGACCTGATGGGGATCGACGCGCAGGGCGCGATCGTGATCGTGGAGATCAAGGTCAGCCGGGCGGATTTGCTGGGCGATGCGAAATGGCCCGATTACCTTGCCTATTGCGACCGGTTTTTCTGGGGCCTGCCGCCCGAACTCGATCGTGCGCCGCTGGATGGGGCGGGCTTCCTGCCGGAAAGCTGCGGCGTGATCGTGGCCGATGGCTACGACGCCGAAATCATCCGCCCCGCGCCGCGCCTGCAACTGGCGGCCGCCCGCCGCCGGACCGAGATGGAGCGGCTGGCCCGCGCGTCGCTGCGGCGGCTCGTCACCGGCGCCGATCCGCAGACCGCGCGATGGGGTGCGATGCCCTGATGTGACCGGCCTGATGTGATCAGCCCGACAGGGCAGGCAACCTCAGGCCCCCGCGCCCCGCATGCGGGCGTGACGGCCGGCCTTTGCGTAATTTTCTTGCGCTTCGCCGCAATGCGGTATATGCGGGCCATCAGCAATCGGCGCGCGGACCTTGTTCCGCCGCAGTCCGCGCAGCGTGAGGTCGGCGTTTCCACGCCAGACCTGCCCGGACGTACGGTCGCCGCATTCGCCTGAAGCTTCCTTCTTCACGCAGGGTCGCATCGAACGAACCCTTGCCCGCGCGCCGGGACGAACCCGCGTGCGCGCACCGAATCGAAAGTATTCCATGTCCTATTTTTCCGACCTTGGCCTTGCCGAGCCTATCCTTCGCGCGCTGGGCACCAAGGGCTATTCCGAGCCGACGCCGATCCAGCGCCAGGCCATTCCAGCGCTGCTGGAAGGCCGCGACCTTTTGGGTATCGCGCAGACCGGCACCGGCAAGACCGCCGCGTTCTCGCTGCCTTCGCTGCATCGCCTGGCCGCCGACGTGCAGCCGCGCAAGCCGGCCTCGTGCCGCATGCTGGTGCTGTCGCCGACGCGCGAGCTTGCCGCGCAGATCGCCGAGAACATGCGCGGCTATGCGAAGTACCTGAACCTTTCGGTGCAGTGCATCTTCGGCGGCATCCCCGTGGGCAAGCAGGCCCGCGCGCTGGTGCCGGGCTGCGACATCCTGGTGGCCACGCCGGGCCGCCTGCTCGACCTGATCGAACAGCGCGCGGTGACGCTGCGCAATGTCGAGATCTTTGTGCTCGACGAAGCCGACCAGATGATGGACCTGGGGTTCATCGTGCCGCTGAAGCGCATCGCCAACATGCTGCCCAAGGAACGGCAGAGCCTGTTCTTCTCGGCCACGATGCCCAAGGCGATCGCCGATCTGGGCAAGCAGTTCATCCATAACCCGGTGCGCGTCGAAGTGGCGCCGCAATCGACCACGGCCGAGCGGGTCGAGCAGTTCGTCACTGTCGTCAACCAGACCGAGAAGCAGGCGCTGCTGACGCTGTCGCTGCGCGACGGCCTGAAGGCGGGCGACATCGACCGGGCGCTGGTGTTCACGCGGACCAAGCATGGCGCCGATCGTGTCGTGCGCCACCTGATCGCCGACGGCGTCACCGCCGCCGCGATCCACGGCAACAAGAGCCAGGCGCAGCGCACCGCTGCGCTCAACGCCTTCCGCAGCGGATCGTGCCCGGTGCTGGTCGCCACCGATATCGCGGCGCGCGGCATCGACGTTTCGGGGGTGAGCCACGTGTTCAACTTCGAACTGCCGAACGTGGCCGAACAATATGTCCACCGCATCGGCCGCACCGCGCGCGCCGGGGCCGACGGCATTTCGGTGAGCTTCTGCGCGCCGGACGAGAAGCCCTATCTGCGCGACATCGAAAAGCTGACCGACGTGCGGCTGATGCCCAAGCCGCTGCCCGAAGGCTTTACCCAGGAAGCCGCGCGCCTGCCAGCGCCGACGCGCAAGCCCGCCGAAGCCGAGCAGGATGCCCGCCGCGAAGCGCGCGACCAGCGCGGCCGTGGCGGCGCCGGCCAGGGCCGTGGTCGTTCGGGCCAGGGCCAGGGCGGCCAGGGCCGTGGTGGCGAGCGCCGTGGGCGCGACGATGCGCGCGGCCCCGCCCGCAGCCCGCAGACCCAGACGCGCGGCCCGGTGTTCAACCCGGTGGCCAACGAAGGGCGTGGCGCGGTCGAAACCCGTGCCCCGCGTCCTGAGGGTGGCCGTCCCGAGGGTGGCCGTCCTGAAGGCGATCGCCGTCCGGTTCGTGCCGAAGGCGACCGCCGCCCGGCACGTCCCGAAGGTGATCGTCGTCCGGCACGTCCCGAAGGCGATCGCCGTCCCGCGCATGCCGGCAATCCGCGCGGCGCGTTCCGGGGCGCTGCCCGCACCGCGAGCTGATCCTGTCCGCATGTCCGCTCATGGGTTTCGGCCGTAAAGGGCTGTCCCCATGGGCGGCAGCGGTGCATAAGCCCCGGCGATGACCGCCGCCCTGCTTTCCGCCCTTGCCATGACGGTGATCGTCGCGCTGCGCTATTTCGCCAGCAGCGGCTTCTTCGCCTGGCTGACCGCGCGCAAGCGCCCGGCGCGCTATGCCGGGCTATCGCGGCAGATCCGCATGGAGATCGGCTGGTCGCTGGCATCGGCCGCGATCTATGGCGTGCCCGCCGGGATCGTCGCCTGGGGCTGGCGCGAACACGGCTGGAGCCGGATCTACAGCGGATGGAGCGATCTGCCGCTGTGGTGGCTGCCAGTTTCGTTCCTGCTGTACCTGTTCCTTCACGATACCTGGTTCTACTGGACCCATCGCTGGATGCACCGGCCGCGCCCGTTTCGCATCGCGCATGCCGTGCACCACGCCAGCCGGCCGCCCACGGCCTGGGCGGCGATGAGCTTTCACCCGATCGAGGCGCTGACCGGCGCCGTCGTCATCCCCGCGCTGACGCTGCTCATCCCGATCCATGTCGCGGTGCTGGGGCTGGTGCTGATGGTGATGACGGTGATGGGCGTCACCAATCACATGGGGTGGGAGATGTTCCCGCGCGCCCTTGTCGAATCGCGGGCCGGGCGCTGGCTGATCACGGCCAGCCACCACCACCGCCATCACGAGCATTATGCATGCAATTATGGCCTCTATTTCCGGTTCTGGGATCATCTGTGCGGCACCGATCGCGGCCTGTCGGCGCCATGATCGCCATGCCGGTCCTGGCGGCGGCGGGCCTCTTTGCCGCTGCCCCCGGCGCGGCCGGGGCCGACCCCGCGCCGCCGCCGGCCGAAACCGGGCAGGTCAGCCTGACGGTGACGGGGCTGCGATCGACCAAGGGCCGGGTCATGGCCTGCCTTACCGCCCGGCCCGGCGCGTTTCCCGATTGCGCGAAAGACCCGCAGGCCCGGCTGGCGAGCGTTCCGGCCACCGCCGCCAGCGTGCGGCTGGAATTCGGCGCGGTGCCGCCGGGGCGCTATGCGATTTCCGCGTTCCATGACGAGAACGGCAACGGCCGGCTCGACAAGAGCCTGATGATCCCGCGCGAAGGCTATGGCTTTTCGCGCGATGCGCCGGTGCGCTTCGGCCCGCCCAGCTTCGCCAGCGCCGCATTCGCGGTGATCGCGGGCGCGCAGCAGCAGACGCTGCGGATGCGCTACATGTTCTGACGCGCCGGAGCGGCGCCGCGCCCCCTTGCGGTGAGCGCGGAGCCGCCCTAACCGCAGCGACGTGGCGGACAGCGAAGACAATCGGGACAGCGCCCCCGCGGCGCCGGCGGCCCGGCCGGGCGGCAGTGCTTTCGCGCCGTTCCGCTATCCCGCGTTCCGCGCCATCTGGATCGCCAACCTGGCCTCGAACCTGGGCGCGACCATCCAGTCGGTCGCCGCCGCCTGGCTGATGACCGAACTGACCACGTCGCACCGGCTGATCGCGCTGGTGCAGGCCTCGTCGACGATCCCGGTCATGCTGTTCGGGGTGATCGCGGGGGCGATTGCCGACAATTACGATCGCCGCATCGTGATGCTGGCGGCGCAAACGGGGATGCTGGTCGTTTCGGCGGCGCTGGCGCTGCTGACCTGGCTGGACATGATCACACCGGCGCTGCTGCTGGCCTTCACGCTTTCCGTGGGCATCGGCACCGCGCTCAATTCGCCGGCCTGGCAGGCCTCGGTGCGGCTGCAGGTCGGCCGGGCGGACCTGCCGCAGGCGATTGCGCTCAACACCATCGCCTTCAACCTGGCGCGCAGCGTCGGCCCGGCACTGGGCGGGCTGCTGATCTCGATCTGGAACGTCGCGCTGGCTTTCGCGGTCAACGCGACCAGCTATATCGCCATGATCGTCGTGCTGGCGCGCTGGCGGCCCGAAACCCCGACGATCGAGCGCAAGCCGATGCTGCCGGCGATCGCCATCGGCATCCGGTTCTGCGCCGCATCCTCGCCGCTGCGCCGGGTCTTGGCGCGCGGGCTGATCTTCGGATTCGGCGCCGCCGGCTATCTGGCGCTGATGCCCGCCGTGGTGCGCGATCGGCTGCACGGCGGCGAAGTCGATTTCGGCATCATCCTGGCGGCCTTCGGGATGAGTTCGATCGTCATGGCGCTGGCGGTCAGCGCCGCGCGGCGGCGCTGGGGCGTGGAAAACGTGCTGACCGCGGCGACGCTGGCCAGCGCGCTGGCCCAGGCCATCCTGGCGGGTGCCGACACCATGGCGCAGGCGCTGCCTTCGGCGGTGTTCGCCGGGGCGGGCTGGGTGGCGGCGCTGACGTCGCTCAACGTGGCGATGCAGGTGCGCTCGCCCGATGCGATTCTCGGCCGCTGCCTGTCGATCTACCAGGCGGTGACTTATGGCGGCATGGCGCTGGGATCGTGGATGTGGGGCGCGATGGCCGACTGGCGCGACGTGGCGTTCTCGCTCCTGGGCGCGGCCGTTTTCCTGCTGGCGCTGCTGGTCGTGGCGCGGCTCGCGCTGCCGATGCCCAAGCCGCACGAAGGCCGCATCGAAACCTGACCGCGCACCCGTGCGGGCATCGCCACTCGTCCGGCGCGACTTAACCGAAAGTTTACCACGTTGCGCCAGAACGGTGCCCTGAACGGCAGCGTCGTTGCGGCAGTGGGCCGTCAACGCAGTGGGGACGCCACATGGACAATCTACGCGGTCATCCGGACAATGCCGAGGGCCTGGAGGCCTTCGCCGGCGAACCGATCGAGGACGAACCGGCGCGCGAACTGCCGCCCGCCATCATCGGCCAGGATGAACGCCGCATGCAGGTGCGCGCCTACAACTTGTGGGCCAGCATGCTCGAAAACCGCAATTTCCCCCCGGTGGAGGCGCTTTCGCCGGGCGATCTGCCCGATTTCGGGCCGTGGAGCGTGCTGCTGGATTTCACCGGCGGCATGGAAGACCCGGTGATTCGCTATCTGGGCGAAAAGCTGGGCGCGGAATGCGGCGTCGGCCAGGCGATCGAACGGCTGAGCGAAGTTCCCCCGCGTTCGCTGCTGACGCGAATCACCGATCACTACATGCAGATCCTGGCCAACCAGGCGCCGATCGGCTTCGAGGCGGAATTCGTGAACCAGCGCGGTGCGACGATTCTCTATCGAGGCATCCTGCTGCCGTTTTCCAGCGACGATGCCTCGATCGACTTCATCTATGGCGTGATCAACTGGAAGGAACTGGCCGACCAGCGCACCACCGACGAACTCCTGCTGGAGATCGACCAGGCGCTTGATGCGCGGCCGGGCCTGATCCGGCGCAAGGCCCCGCTCACCGAATGGGCGGACAGCCCGGTGGACGATGATGGCGTGCTCGATCTGGTCACGCCGCTGGAACCCGATGCGCCGGGGCACGAATTGCCGCTGCCGTCGTTCGGGCTGATGTCGCGCCGCGAACCGGGGCACAAGGTGCCCATCGATCTCAGCGCCTTCCACGTGGGCGACGATGCCATCGAGGTCGAGGTCGGGTTCGAAGAGGACATCGCCCACTACATCGCCGCCCAGGCATTCGATGGCGAACCGGCGCACGACATGGCGCTGGCCGATTGGCTGGCCTCTGCCCGCGCGCTGGCCGAAGCGGCGCGCGGCAGCGAGGATCGCTCGCACCAGGCGCTCTATGCGGCGATCGGCCGGGCCTATGATTTTTCCATCGCCGCCGAAGGCGCGCCGCAGGAATTCGCCGCGCTGGTGGCCGATTCCGGGCTTGCCATGCAGGCCCGCGCCCCACTGACGCCGCTGGTGAAGCTGGTTTTCGGCGCGGACTATGACAAGACGCGGCTGACCGAATATGCCGCCGCGCTGGGCCATGCGCAGCGCCTGCGGCTGGGGCAGGGCACGCTTGCCGATTTCCTGGGCGCAGCGCCAGGCGGGCTGAAAGGCGTGGTCAACGCCGAACGCCGCCTGCGCCGCGAGGAAAGCGGCAAGACCGCCAGCCCGCGCAAGTCCCCGCGCGAAGCGCTGGCGCGCAAGCTGCGCAAGCTCGATTCGCAACCCCTGGAAGCGATCGCGGCGCAAGGCAGCGAATTCACGCTGCTCGTCGCGCGGCGCCTGCAGGATGGCGAAGTCGTGCTGCTGGGCGAAGTGGCCGATGACCTGCCGCTGCTCGAACGCGCGGCCCGCCGCCTGATCGCCTGATTTCCTGATACGGCAGCGCTATGGCGGGCAGGCCATCGCGCCGCTACACCGGGGGCGATGATGCCGCTCCTTCACGCCATGTTCAGCCCCGCGCGCGCTAGGCCATGCGCGATGCGCGCGTGCTTTCGTCCGTTGGATACCCTTGGCGCCCGGTTGCTGACCGTGCTGGCGCTGCTGCTGCTGGCGATCCGCCCGGTGGCCGCGCAATCAATCCTGCGCGATGCCGAAACCGAAGCGCTGTTCCACGATATGGCCACGCCGCTGATCGCCGCCGCCGGGCTGGACCCGCGCAATGTCGATGTGGTGCTGGTCAACGATCCTTCGGTGAACGCCTTCGTGGCCGGCGGCCAGGCCGTCTATGTCAACGCCGGCCTGATCAACATGGCCGATAGCGCCGAGGAAGTGCAGGGCGTGATCGCGCACGAACTGGGCCATGTCACCGGCGGCCACGTCATCAGCGATGCCGGCGGCAAGGCGGCCAGCGGGATCAGCATCCTGTCGCTGCTGCTGGGCGCGGCGGCGGCGGCGGCGGGCGGCGGCGAAGCGGCGATGGGCGTGCTGATGGCCGGCCAGCAGGCGGCGATGGGCAAGTACCTGGCCTTCAGCCGTGGCCAGGAATCCAGCGCCGACGCGGCAGGCGCGCAGTACCTTTCCAAGGCGGGCATTTCGGGCCGGGGTTCGATCGCGTTCTTCAAGAAGCTGGAGAACATGGAATTCCGCTATGGCTACAGGCCGCGCGCGGGCGACGAATTCTACAGCACCCACCCGATGACCGGCGATCGCATTGCCACCTTGCAGGATGTATACGAGAAGGATCCGGCCTGGACACGGCCGCGCGATCCGGCGCTGGAAGCGCGGTTCCAGCGCGCCAAGGCCAAGCTGCTGGGCTATCTGTCCGATCCCGCCGATACGCTGAAGGCCTATCCCGAAACGCTGACCAGCGTGCCCGCACGCTATGCCCGCGCTTATGCCTGGCACAAGGATTCGCATCTCGACAAGGCGATGGCGGAAACCACGGCGCTGCTCGCCACCGCGCCCAACGATCCCTATTTCCTGGAACTGAAGGGGCAGATCCTGCTGGAAGCGGGCAAGCCCGGCGATGCGCTGGCGCCGCTGCGCCGCGCCACCGAACTGACCAACAACCAGCCGCTGATCGCAACCACTTTCGGCCACGCGCTGATCGCCACCGAAGACCCGGCGAACTTTGCCGAGGCGCAGCGCGTGCTGAAGGCGGCGGTGGCGCGCGATCGGGAAAATCCCTTCGCCTGGTATCAACTGGGCGTGGTCTATGCGGCGAACGGCGACATGCCGCGCGCGCAACTGGCCAGCGCCGAACAGCAAGTGCTGAGCCTGCGCATGCCCGAAGCGCTGCGCAGCGCCGAAGCGGCCGGGGCGGCGCTGCCCAAAGGCTCGCCCGACTGGCTGCGCGCGCAGGATATCGCGATGCAGGCGCGCGCGGCGATTGAACGCACGCGCAAGCGCAAGTAGGCCGGCGCGATGACCAATGCTTCATCCCCTTCGCGCAAGGGCTTCGTGCTTGCCGTTGCCGCCGCGCTGGTCGCGGGCGGCGCGGCGGGCTGGTTCTGGCACTCGTACCGCGCCGATCCGGCGGCGAACCTTGGCGCGGCCGATCGCGCCGCGATCGAGACCGTGGTCCACGACTATATCCTCGCTCATCCCGAAATCCTGCCGCAGGCGATGGAAAACCTGCAAAAGCGCGAAACCGCCAGCGCATTGTCCTCTATCCGCGGGGAGGTGGAAAAGCCGTTTCCCGGCGCGATCATGGGCAATCCGCAAGGCAAGGTCACGCTGGTCGAATTCACCGATTTCGCCTGCGGCTATTGCCGGCAGAGCGTGGCCGATGTGGACGCGCTGATCGCCGCCAATCCCGAACTGCGCGTGGTGGTGCGCGAACTGCCGATCCTCAGCGAGGAAAGCGCCGGCGCGGCGCGCATGGCGCTCGCCGCTGCCGAACAGGGCAAGTACGGCGCGTTCCACCGCGCCATGTTCGCCGCCGGCCGCCCCGATCCCGCCACGGTCGAAGCCGCCGCGAAGACCGCCGGGGTCGACCTGGACCGCGCGCGCCGCTTCGCCGCCGATCCGCGCGTCGAGGCGGAACTGCGCCGCAACCTGGACCTGGCGCGCCAGCTCGGTTTCAACGGCACGCCAAGCTGGGTGGTGGGCGATGCGATCATGTCGGGCGCGGTCGGCAAGGATCGCCTGGCGGCCGCGATCACAGCGGCGGCGACTGCGCGACAATAGAAGCAAGGGATTCGCGCGCGGCGATTTTTCGGCTAAGGCATTGGCCATGGCGATGCTGCCCTTCCGTCCGACGCCCTTTTTCGCCAACAAGAACCAGGCGTTCTGGCGCCTGCAACTGGCGGGCTGGGCCGGCGCGATGCTGCTGCGCGCGATGTCCAGCCTGGCCAACCAGCAGCCGCTGTCGTTCCTGGTGCTGGTGCTGATCGCCACGATCACCGGCTTTTCGATCTCGCTGATCCTGTCGATCGTCTATCGCCAGTTGATCGCGCAGCGCCCGCTGGTGACCTGGGGCGTGACCGCGCTGGTCCTGCCTTTCGCGGTGGGCCTCCACGCGTTCATCGATGCCTGGGTGATCTCGCTCTACCGGTCCGATGGCGATGCCGGCTTCGCCCAGTTGTTCATCGGCGTGTTCTATCTCGATGCGACACTGCTGGGCGCGTGGTCCGCGCTCTATTACGCGATCAATTTCTTCCTCCAGGTCGAAGAACAGAACGACCAGTTGATCCGGCTGGAAAACCAGGCGACGAGCGCGCAACTGGCGATGCTGCGCTATCAGCTCAACCCGCACTTCCTGTTCAACACGCTCAATTCGATTTCCACGCTGGTGCTGCTCAAGCAGACCGAGCCGGCCAACGCCATGCTCAGCCGCTTGTCCTCGTTCCTGCGCTACACGCTGATCAACGAACCCACCGGGCGCGTCACCGTGGCGCAGGAAGTGGAGACGCTGAAGCTCTATCTCGACATCGAACTGATGCGCTTCGAAGAGCGGCTGCGCACCACGTTCCGCATCGATCCGGCCAGCGAGGACGCACTGCTGCCATCGCTGCTGCTGCAACCCTTGGTCGAAAACGCGATCAAATATGCGGTCACGCCGCAGGAAAGCGGGGCGGAAATCACCATCGCCACGCAACTCATCGGCCAGAACCTTCGCATTACCGTCTCGGACACCGGGCCGGGCTTGCAAAGCGGAGCGTCCGACAACAGGTTGTCGGGCGTGAGCTTTGATGGAGGAGAAGCGGTTTCCACCGGCGTCGGACTGGCCAACATCCGCGACCGGCTGGCGCAGGCCTATGGGGAACAACATCGCTTCGAAACCGTTGAGCCGGCCGAAGGGGGCTTTGCCGTAGTGATCGAGATCCCTGTCGAGCGCCGCGAGGAAGATGCGCCGGCGCTGGAACCGTCCAGGATCGCCGTCGCCGCGAGTTGAATCCCGAGCATCCAGGCCCATCTGCACATCACGCAGGGGCCGATAACCCGAGATTGTTTTCATGACCATTCGCACCATCCTTGTCGACGACGAGAAGCTGGCCATCCAGGGGCTTCAGCTCCGGCTGGAGAAATTCCCCGATGTCGAGATCATCGACACTTGTTCCAACGGCCGCGAGGCGATCCGCAAGATCAAGACCGAAAAGCCCGACCTGGTGTTCCTCGATATCCAGATGCCTGGCTTCGACGGGTTTTCGGTGGTGAAGGGCGTGATGGAGATCGAACCGCCGCTGTTCGTCTTCGTCACCGCCTATCAGGAACACGCCGTGCGCGCGTTCGAGGCCAATGCCGTCAACTACCTGATGAAGCCGGTGGACGAGGACAAGCTGGCCGACACGCTGGACCGCGTGCGCACCCGGCTGGCGGAAAAGAACGCCGCCGAAGAAGCGGAAAAGCTGAAAATCGTGCTGGCCGAAGTCGCCCCCGATGCCATCGATGCCATGCCCGATGAAGAGGAACACGGCGCGGCGCGGTTTGAAAAGCTGATCAACATCAAGGATCGCGGCCAGATCTTCCGGGTCGATGTCGATACCATCGAACGGATCGAGGCGGCGGGTGACTATATGTGCATCTACACCGCCGACAATTCGCTGATCCTGCGCGAGACGATGAAGGATCTGGAACGCCGCCTTGACCCGCGCGTGTTCCAGCGCGTGCACCGTTCCACCATCGTCAATCTCACTCAGGTGCGGCAGGTGAAGCCGCATACCAACGGCGAATGCTTCCTGGTGCTCGATTCAGGTGCGCAAGTGAAAGTC
>JADLHU010000161.1 GCA_020848655.1 Novosphingobium sp. | reverse complement strand
TCAACCGCAACTTCCGGCTCGACAACCGGCGCAGCCGCGCCCTTGCGCTTCTTCGCCAGCTTCGCGACCGCATCGCGCATCGCGTCCAGATCCGGCTTGTCCGCTTCCCCGCTCATTCCGCCGCCTTCAGCTCATCCGCCGGCGTCTTGCGCACGAACACATCCGAGAACAGCTGATCCTGCCGGATATCCACCACCCGGTTCTTCGTCAGCTCCAGCGCCGCCGAAAAGAAGCTCGCCACTTCAGACCTGCGCGGCGCATCCTTCGACTCTTCATCCATCACATGCATCTGCTGGATCGACGCCCAGTCGATCAGGTCAGGCACCAGCGCCGCCAGCCTCTGCCGCGCCGCCTCCAGCGGCACCACCGGCTGCCGCCTGATGACATGCGACTTCAGCTTCACCTTCCGCACATTGATATCGCCGAACGCCTTCAGGATATCGTGCAGCGTCGAATTCCAGAGCGGCTTGCGGATGATCTTCGCCAACTGCGGATCGCCGCGCGGAAACACATCGCGCCCGTCGATATGCCCGGCGTACAGATCCTCCACCGCATTGCGCATCGCCTCCAGCCTGCGCAACCGGAACGCCAGCCGCCCGGCCAGCGCATCAGGATCGACCTCGTCCTCGTCCTTCTTTTCGGACGGCAGCAGCAGCTTCGATTTCAGGAACGCCAGCCAAGCGGCCATCAGGAGATCGTCCGCCGCGATATCCATGCGCTTCTCGCGCGCCTCGCGGATCCACGCGAGATACTGGTCCGCCAGCTGCAGGATCGACACCTTCACCAGGTCGACCTTGTGCTTCCGCGCCAGGTCCAGCAGCAGGTGCAGCGGCCCCTCATACCCGTCGAGATCGACCGTAAAAGCATCCGCCGCGTCGGCGGCTTCAGCGGCCGCCTGCGTCAGCATGCTTTCATCGGAACCGGGTAGTGCGGTCATGTCCCCGCTGTAGACGGGTGGGCCCCGCCAGACAACAGCTGCTCCAGCCGCTCCCTGCCTTCAGCCTTGTCGAAGCTCCCGACATGCCCGGTTGCAGCATCCGCCGCCTCCGCCCGGCGCAGCGACTCGCCTGACAGGGGTGGACACACAGCCGCCACCTCCTCCATCTCGCGCAGCACCGGATCCGGCTCGCGCAGCACCTTGCCCCACGCATCCAGCCCCGCGCAGTGCAGGATCACATCGCATCCAGCCTTGAGCGCCCGTGTCCCCCGCGAGGCCAGCGACCCGCCCAGCGCCCGCATGCCGAGATCGTCCGTCCTCAGCCGGCCATCGAACCCGATCTCGCCCCGGATGATCTCGTTGATGATCTTGGGCGACAGCGTCGCCGGCGTCGCCTCATCATCCAGCGCCGCAAACGCCAGGTGCGCAGTCATCCCCATCGTGGCGAGATGCACCGCCTTGAACGGCGCGATATCCATATCGACCAGCTCACGCGAGGCGCGCACCACCGGCATGCTCTCATGGCTGTCCACTTCCGCGCGCCCATGTCCCGGCATGTGCTTGATCACGCCGGCAACGCCGCCCGCGCCGAGACCGTCCAGCGCCGCCTGCGCCAGCTCGGCCACAACTTCCACCGACGCGCCGAACGAACGGTCGCCGACGATCTTGTGCATGCCCACATGATGGATATCGACCACAGGCGCGCAGTCCGCGCGGATGCCCATCGGCTCCAGCTCCGCCGCCATCAGGCGATGGTGCAGCCACGTCGCCGCGAACGCCGCTTCGGGATCAGTCTTGTAAAGCTCGCCATAAACGCCCGGCGCCGCAAAGTCCGGCCACGCCGGCGGCTTCAGGCGCCGCACGCGCCCACCTTCCTGATCGATGAAGATCAGCGTCCTGCGCCCTGTCGCGTCACAGATTTCGTCCGTCAGCGCCTTCACCTGCGCGGGGCTCTCGCACGAGCGCCCCATCAGGATGATGCCCCACGGATTGGCCGATGACAGGAGCTTCCGTTCTCCGTCCGTGAGCCTCAGCCCAGCAACGGAAAGGATACACGCGCTTGGCTCGGCCATTCGGAATTCCGGTTGTCTCTAGAAGCCGATGGCCTCAGGCAATGCGGGGCTTTTCTACTTCGCACGCTATGCCAAACAATAGCATGCTTCGCAAATTGCTGGTCCCGCCCGTTCTGCTCGCTTTAGGCGCCGTCGCGATCAAGTTCGGCATCTCCCAGCCGCCCGGCGAGCCGCATGATCTACACACCAAAGCCAGTTCCTACCGGTAGCATCACCCCAAAGCCAGCGTTACCCTAGGCCCCTCACAGGGCCCCCTTTTCACGGTGACGGCCAGTTACCTCTGGGCGGGCAGGCAGTTGCCGCCCCTCGCCTTCACTTCAGCGCAGTACGCCGTCGCATCTGCCTTAGACGCGAAGGCTCCCACGCGCAGACGGTAGCGGGTTTGGCCGTTGACGTCTGCCGTCTGGATCGACCTTTCCGCAGACGAGAAGAGATCCGGCCACGACTTGGCGCGGCGGCCCCATTCCTCAAGCGCTCCAGCCTCGCTGGAGGTCGAAGCGATCTGTGCGAACCAGGCGCCGCCAGCGGCGAAAACCGGGATGGCGCCGGCCGACACCGGCGGCGCAGCTGTGACAACGGGCTTGGGCGCGGGAGCGGGCGCAGCGGCGGGCGGCTTGGCTGCAGGCGGCGGCACAAGAGCGACCGGACCCGGCTGGGTCACGGCTGTCGCGGCGCGAACAGGAGCAGACGCCGGCGGCTTCAACGGCGCGGGCGCCTTCACTTCAGGTTGGGGCTG
>JADLHU010000160.1 GCA_020848655.1 Novosphingobium sp. | reverse complement strand
TAGAGATGTTCGGTTCTCCCCGGCGCCTCACCCTCTTCAACCTGGCTATCGACAGCAAGCTAACTAACCGGGCAGTCTGATCGCCGACTAAAGCGCCAAAGAGCATGCCAGGCGCCTGACGAATCCGGCTGATCATCGCCTGTCCCCCACTACACCGCGGTGCGAGGTCGGCTCGCCGCCGTGTCCACCGTCATGTCGGGCGCAATACGGACGCCATAGTCGGACCAGGCCCGGTCGACGGATACGAGGCCGGACCGGACATCATCGAGCACCTCGCTCACCGGGCGGGCAAGAGGATCGCCATAGCCGCCGCCCCCGCCGGTTCGGGTGACGATGCGTGTGCCCTTGCGGAAAGCGCGGGCGCGCATCTTCAGCGGGTGCTCGGGCTCACCACCCGGACCGAGGATGTCGTTGGCCGGCCCGGCACCCGACTGGCCACCGGCCAGGCCCCAGGCCGGGGTCCGCTCACGCTCGAACCAGAGCGCACCATAGCAATCCTCGAGCAGCAGGTAGGTGCGGGTGACGCCGCAGCCGCCGCGCCAGCGCCCCGCCCCGCCGGAGTCCCGGCGTAGCGAGAACTCCTCGACCCGGACTGGGAACTTGGTCTCGTAGACCTCGGCCGGAATGTTGCGGAAGCCGCCATTGACGAGGTTGATCAGGGCGCTTTCGCCGTCGCCGCCGTTGGTGCCGCCCCAGCCGCCAGCGGTGGGCTCGACGGAAATCCAGCTGTCCTCGCCCTTGTCCATCTGGAAGAAGGCCGCAACCATGGAGTCGCCGTAGTGCGCTGCGGTCGCCTTTGCGGGCATGGCTTCGCTGAGGCAGGAGATCATCAGGTCGCCGAGCAGCCCGAGGCCGGTGAAGTACCACTCGCACGCCGCCGGCTCCTTCGCGTTGAGCAGGCAGTTGTCCGGGATGCGGACTTCCATGGTCGAGAACGAGCCGCCGGTGATGGCGCGGTCCGGATTGATCATGGTCTTGTAGGCAAGGCGCAGCAGCGACTCGGTCTGCACCGCGCCGCAGTTGATCGACCCCTGCACAGGTCCCGAAGTGCCGGTGAGATCGATGATCATCTTCTCGCCAGCGATGGTGAGCGTCAGCGCGATCTTGACCGGATCGGTGGTGACGCCATCGTTGTCAAGAAAGCCCTCCCGATAGTAGGTGCCGTCCTTAAGTTTGCGGATGGCCTCGATGTCGAGGATCCTGGCCTGCTCGAAAATGTTTGCGCAGGCCGACCGATAGGTGTCGACCCCGATGCGATCCAGCAGGCCGTCGAGGCGCTTCTCGCCTGTTCGGATGGCGCTGATCTGCGCGTTGAGATCACCCAGCGTCATGGTCTTGAGGCGGGTATTGCGGGTTAGCAGATCATACCATTCCGGGATCGGCTTGCCCTCCTTGACGATGCGCGTCGGCCCCAGGCGGATGCCCTCGTGGAAGATCGAGGTCGACCCCATGGTCGAACCCGGATCGATGGCGCCGATATCCTGCCAGTGGGCACGGGCGGCGCCGAAGCCGACGAGTTCGCCCTTGTGGAACAGGGGCCCAACGGCTGTGACGTCGTGCAGGTGCGTGCCCTGCAGGTAGGAATCGTTGAGGATGAAGATGTCGCCCTGCGCCATGTCGGTGCCGTAGCGGGCGAGCACGAGCTTGACGCAAGCATCGATGGCGCCGACGAATAGCGGCACGCCCGTCGACTGGCCGAGCATGTTGCCCTTCTCGTCGAGCAGCACCACCGCACTGTCGCGCCCTTCGTAGATGACGGCCGAATAGGCGGAACGCCAGAGCGCCGCGTTCATGTCCTGCGCACAGGCGATGACGAAGTTGCGGACGACTTCGGTGGTGATGGGATCGGCATGGGCCATGGTCGATGTCCTTCTCAGCGTCGCGTCAGGAGAAGCTGGCCGTCGGTGATCACCTCGGCGCGCCAGCCGGGCGGAAGGATCGTCGTGGCGGTCGCCTCCTCGATGATCGCGGGTCCCTCGATCGCCTCGCCCTTGGCGAATTCGTCGCGGTTGAGCACGGCCGCGTCATGCTCGACGCCGTCGAAATAGACCCGGCGCGCGCGTGGCACCGTGCGCCCCAAGACCGCCGGGTCCGGAATGCCGGGGCGGATGAGCGTGCCCAGCGCCGCCACGCGCAGGTTCGCCACCTCGACCCGCGCCTCCGGGCTCGAATGGCCGTACTGGCGGTCATAGGCCTCGTCGAAGGAGGCGCGCACCGCCGCCATATTGATGGCACCGGCCGGCACGGGGATGGTCAGCACGTATTCCTGCCCATGGTAGCGGAAATCGGCGAAGCGCTCGAAGGAGATCTCGGCGTCGGCGAAGCCCTCCTTCTTGAGGTAGCTGGTGCCTTCCGCCTCGAGTGCCACGAACTTCTCGGCGAGGTCGGCCGCGTCGATCTGATGCCAGAAGCCGTAGTAGGTCATCTTGAAGTCATGCCGGACGTCGGTCTGCAGCATGCCCCAGGCCGAGAACGCGCCCGGCATCACCGGGATCACCACCGCGCCGATGTCGCGCTGCTGGGCAAGCGCCACGGCCTGGGCCGGGCCCGCGCCGCCATAGGCGACCAGCGCGAAGTCGCGCGGGTCGATGCCACGGCGGATGGTGATGGTGCGGATGGCGTCGGCCATCTTGGCGTTGATGATGTCGATGATGCCCTGCGCCATCGCTTCGGTGGAGAGGCCGAAGCGCGCACCCAGCGCACCGACCGCCTGGCGCGCCTTGTCCTTGTCGAGCGTCATGGACCCACCGGCGAAATTGGACGAGTCGAGGCGTCCAAGCACGAGGTTGGCGTCGCTGACGGTCGGCTCCGTGCCGCCGCGCCCGTAGCACGCCGGACCGGGCACCGAGCCTGCCGATTTCGGCCCGACACGGACCGCACCCGCCTCTTCCCAGGCGATCGACCCGCCGCCGGCGCCGATGACATGGATGTCGACCACCGACATCTGGATCGGCAGGCCTTCGAGCTCGGCTTCGTTGGACGCCGACGGTTTGCCGTCGATGATCAGGCTGGCGTCGAAGGACGTGCCGCCCATGTCGACGCAGATCAGGTTCGGCTTGCCGATCTCGGCGGCCAGCGTCTGTCCGCCGATCGCGCCGCCGACGGGCCCCGAAAGCAGCGTCTGCAAGGGCATGTCGGT